>JAGALS010000025.1 GCA_017625065.1 Clostridia bacterium
CGGATGGGACTCGAACCCACGACCTCTAGCGTGACAGGCTAGCGTTCTAACCAACTGAACTACCGGGCCAGGAAGCATCGCAAGCGCGGTATTCCGCACCGGCGACTTACTTATTATATCACAAGCAACTTGCGCTTGTCAACACCTTTTTTAAATTTTTTCAATTTTTTTGTAAGGGGTCAAGCAGCTCGCTCTTGTCAAAGTGATAGGAAGCACCGCAAAAATGGCAATTGACCTCCAACTCCTCCGCCTTGCCCTCGGCGATCTGCTCGGCAAGCATCTTCTCAATTTCCTTCTGTCCAAGCGAACGGATGGCAGCACCGATGCGCTCACGTTGACAGGTGCAGCGGTATTCCACCTCTAATTCGTCAAACACGTCCCACTCGATATCGGCAAACGCGATATCGGCGATCTCCTTTTTGGAAAGGCCGCGATCAAACAGCGCCGAAATATTGCCAAGCGAGGCGGCATTCTTTTCCAGCTGATCGACCACCGCGTTATCGGCAAAGGGCAACAGCTGCACGATCACGCCGCCCGCCGCGCGGCAACTGCGATCGGTATCCACCAGCACGCCGAGCGCGAGGAGCGTCGGGAGTTGCTCGCTGCTCACGTAATAGGAAGCGATGTCCTCGGCGATCTCGCCGCTGACAAGCGGCACCGTGCCGTTATAGGGCTCGCCGTCGCCCATATCCTTGATCACGGTCAGCGTACCGGGGCCAACCGCACCGCCGACGTCCAGCTTGCCGTTTGCCTTCAGGGGGAGCTCCACCGCGGGGTTTTGCACGTAGCCGCGCACGTTGCCCATATAATCGGACACCGCGATCATCTTCCCAAGCGGGCCTCTGCCCGACACCGTGAGCGAGAGCGTATCCTCCTTGTCGCCAAGCATACACCCCATCAGCGCGGTACCCGTCAGCAGCCGCCCCAGCGCCGCCGTGGCGGTGGGTGCCATCTGGTGGATGCGGATCGCCTCATCGACGATCGCTTTGGAGTCGATCACGTGGATACGGGCACTGCCGTCCCGTGTCATGCCTCTTAAAATGCTTGATTTTTTCATACCGTTTCCTCTTTTTTCTTACATCTCGCCGCAATATACCACCGCGTTGCCGTCTCGGTGGGGGCGCTGAAGCTCAGATCCTCAAAAAAGGCGATCTCGGCAAAGCCCGCGCTCTCCAGCGCTGCGGTCAGCTCCTCACGGCTGTAACAGCGCTCGGTCTGCTCCTCATCAAAGCGAGCATAGCGCCCGTCCTTTTCCTCGGTAAAGACCGAGAGCAGAAAACGACAAAGCCCCGTTTTCTCGTCAAAATCGTTTTGCCAGCCGCAAAAGGCACTGCCGTCGTCCTCCTCCAGAATGTACGCCTCATCCCCGTAAACGTGCTTGAATTTATAGGGCGTATTCACGTCAAACAAAAACACGCCGTCGGGGTCGAGATAGTTGTGCACCAGCGAAAAGCATTTGGCAAGGTCGCCGTCGCCCGTGAGGTAGTTGACACAGTCCAACGTGCTGACGACCGCGCCCACCGTGCCGTAAAGCTCAAAGGCACGCATATCCTGCTCTAAAAAGAGCACACCCTTCGCCCCCTGCTTCCACATCTGCTCATACGCCTTGGAAAGCATCTCGGCGCTTGCGTCCACGCCGATCATATCGTAGCCGCGGCGGGCAAGCTCCAAGGTCATGCGCCCCGTGCCGCAACCAAGATCCAACACAAGCCGAGGGCTTATACCGTAGCGCGCAAACGCCTTTTCATAAAAATCGGCGATCGCGGCATAATCGACCTCGCCGTTCAGGCGATCGTAAACGCGCGCCAGCGCTTCATAGCTTTTCACGAGCACTCACCTCTTTTCAAGATAACCGCCTTTTATTTTACCCTATTTTTACTGGAATGTAAAGTGCTTTTTGAAATTTGTGCGCATCGGTACGGTATAAAAATTATTTGATCTTTCCCTCGATGTGCGTCAGCCCCCCGTCAAGGAGACTCCAATCCTTGTGCCGACGCAAGACCTCCAATCGAAAGGCGCAGGGCCAAGCGGCAAGCCATTGCGTCGGGCAAAACGCGGGGGTGGAATTGCGCCGCCAATGCGTATGGCAGATCGCCTCATCCTGCGAGCCCGCGGGCCGCAAGCGTCCGTTGATAAACAGCGTGCCGTCCGAAATGCCTTGGCAGGCATTACACCAAAAGGCAAGAGCGCGCTCCTTCCACTGCACAAAGCCCGTCAACTCGTAAAGCTTCAGAAAAGATAATACCTCACGTAGCGCAAATTGGTCAAGGGCTTGGTGTGGGGTGGAAACGCTGGTCGCGCCAAAGGTGTCGTAATCAAGCTCATTGATGACGCATCCGTCCGGATAATCCACGGTAAAATGCATCATCCACGTGCAGTAATACCAAGCGATCCGTTCCGCATACTCGACATATTTTGCATCCCCCGTAATCTCATGAAGCTCCAACGCGATGCGAAGCAAAGGCGACGCCGATTCCTTATCAATGCTGTACGTATCCGGCGCGCCTGCCGTGGTAAAGCCCTGGCGCTCAAGCTCATCGTAATAAAAATCAAACGCACGCACAGCGCAATCAAGATATTTCCTATGATTCGTTCTTCTGTACGCGTTGAGCATGGGAAGGATCAAAAAGCACCCGACCGTACCCTTTTTGGAAACGATATTTCCATCCTGATCCCACGATTGCGCAAGCTCGCCGTCCTCGCCCTGCAGCTCCAAAGCGAAATCACAGGTGTCAAGGGCAGCCTTCTGATATTCGGGCTTATCGATCCCAACCGAAGAAAGCAGATCATACGCCTCAAAGTACCCCTGTGCGCCCGAGGCAACATTGTAAGCATCGTATACCGATCTGTTTTTCGCCTTTTTTGCCTTTGAAAGCACCCCCTCAAGCGTAGCCTCGCCCAGATCCCACGGATCGACCTCCGCACCTTGCTTTTTGATCGGATAATGGATAGAGGAAGGAATGAAACCCTTTTTAGTATTAAAATACCTCAAAAAAGAGTCGTAGATCGCAATGCCAACATCAAGATTGCTTCGATCCTTGTTTGCAACGTAATCGTAAAGAAACGCCGAACCGAAGGATCCGTTTTGACCGATGCTTCCAAGCTGATACCCATGCTCCAGCTTTTGGTAACCGTTCAGGCTCGGGCGCCACTGCGCGCCGCTTGTCACGCCGACAAAGCCGTCGCGCTCCTTTTGAAGCAGATACCGCGCATAGGCGATCGAGAGCTTATAGAGCTCCGCCGCCGTTCTCGGAGCCTTCAGGGCATGCCCGTAATAGCGCCAGGCAAAATCCAACAGCGACTTGTATCTGTATCGGCTCCCATCGGAGGGAACGGCAAGGATGATACCGACAAAATCGTTTGTGGGCTCCATCCTGCCTTGGAATCCCTCCCCCCAAAAATGGCGGTGGAGCGTTTTGGGCTGCTCCTCCTCGGGGAAGATCAAAACGTGCTTTTCCCCCTCATCAACAAGGTACAGCGAGCAGGCGGAATTGCTGTTTGCCTCTGCCATAAGCGCAACGCTGATCTGCTCGTTTTCGCTGTAAGTGCAGGAAGGGATGGTGGCTCTGTGCGAAGCAAAACTCCAGGGCGTTCCATCCTCGGCTCTATCCCCAATGTATTCAGGTGTACTTCCCCAACCGTTTCCGTTATAACTGATCGCGGGAACCATGGTAAACGTCGGCTCACCTAAAAGGATCATCTCCATTCGCATACGGTCTGTCGCTTTTTGTGTGTGGCGATGCCATTTCCACACACCGTCCTCGATCCTTTCAAAGGTATCGACAGACCCCTCCCAAGAAGGGATCAGAGCATACTGCTTGCCATCCGCAACGATAGCGTGTCCTTTTTTTGTCGCAATGATCTCTGTCATTTGCGCATCCTCCTTAAATTTTATCGGTCATTTTAGGCTTTTGCGCCTTTTTGATTCTCACGAAAAACAGCACGATGGATATCACGGCGATCGTTTCATTGAACACCGCGGCAAGGGAGCCGACCGCGATCGCGTAAGTGATCTGCGAGCAGCACACAACAAGCGAAATGATCTTGGTGCGCGTCGGCGAGTCGCTCCAAAACGCGATTGTTGACAAAATTCCCGAAATAAGCGAGCAAACGCTCCAAACACTTTTCCACGTGAGGCATACACACGTCACATTGATGCTCAAAAACGCCAAAAGCCACAGTGCCCTCCTTTTTGACTTGTCACCGCCCGTCAACAGAAAGGTCGTATCGCGCAAGCATCCCACCAGGCTGATCGCCATTCCCGAAAAAGCACCCAAAAGCAAAAAATGTGTGCTCCAAAGAACATCGCATACGATCTTGAGTACAAGAACGTTTTTTTTGCGCTTTTGCTGAAACATCACAAAGCCCGTTGTGACAGCCAAAAATCCAACGAGCTCCCCCACAAGCTTTAACATTTCCAAACCCCGTTTCAAATCAAAACACTTTTTTCTTTTTTACATTGATTATATATTATTTTCGTGTTATAATCAATGCATAAAACAAACGAAAAAGTTTCAAAAACAAACTTGTGAGGTCATATTATGCAACTGTGCGACATCAATCCTTTTATGCGCTATGCCGGGCTTCAGCCCTCGGTCCTATCCAATATTCCTTTTTGTAGGGCTTACGACTACCGCATTTTTTACGTAGTTGAGGGAAAGGCAAAATTTATATGCGACGGTAAAACGGTAGCCGTCAATGCCGGAACACTTTTGTACTTTTGCCCGGGTATGCCTTATTACTTTGAGGGAAAGATCAAGGTGATCGTCCTGAATTTTGATCTCACACGCCGTCATGCAAACGAAAAGCAACCACGAAATCCCCTTGACAGTCTATCTTTTTTTGATACGTCTCTTATTTTTGAAAACGATCCCCCACCGGAGCTGGAAAAGCTGATCGTGATCGAAAATGCATTTGACACGGAAAGCAAGCTGCAAAAATGCTTGACGAATTTTTGCTTCTCCACGCCCTTTTCCGACGCAGTGACCTCTGCCATTATAAAAGAGGTGCTATGCTACATGGTTGAACGGTCAATCTCAGCGGCACACCAAGATCTGGCGCTTGTGCAGCGCATTACCGTATATATTCAACAAAACTACGATAAAGAGCTCAGCAACGCTCAAATATCAAGCGAATTCGGCTATCATTCGTATTATCTCAACAGAATATTCAAAAAAAGTATCGGCATCACCATTCATCAAGCCGTGATACGCGAGAAAATACGGATTGCCAAGCGCTTGCTGCGTGAGACCGATCTTTCCGTCTATTCGATCGCACGCGAGACGGGATTTGTAAACGGCTCGCAATTTTGCACTGCATTCAAAAAATATGCGGGTTGCACGGCGACAGCGTACAGAAGGCAGTAGGCGTTTTGCCGTCATGTATAGGCAAGAGTGAATCATCCGAACTCGGTTTTGAGAGGCAAATATGAGCATCTGCTTCGGCAATTTTCTTTGCAATATGCACATATTGCTGCAAAAAATCCCCTTGCATTTGCAAATATTTGCTCTCTCAAAACTTCGGAAAACCCTCAAGCCTTGTTTTTTTGATGATTTTGGTGCTTGGCGCTCGCCGTCAAGTGTAGACTTTGCAAGAGCGACAAGTGCCGAAAGCGCGAAAAAGCAAGGCTTTAGGGCGGGTTCGGATGACTCACTCTTGCCTAACGACTTTTGAAAATTTCCCCAAAAAGGCGGTCGATATCCCCTGCTCCCATCACGACGCATAGATCCCCCGCCTCAAGCTCGCGCGCAAGCGTCGCCGCGATGGCGGAAAGCTCTCCGGGGGCGCTTGCGCGCTCTCCGACACCCGCGGCAAGCGCCGCGGCGCTCATCGAAAGGCGGTCGGTCTCGCGCGCGGCGTAGATCTCTGCCACCAGCACGCGGTCAGCCCGGCGCAAGGCATCGCAGATCTCCCCGAAAAACGCCGCCGTGCGCGAATAGGTGTGAGATTGAAAGACCGTGAACAATCTCCCCTTACCGCCAAGCATCTCGCGCGCGGCGCAAAGTGTCGCCGCGATCTCGGCAGGGTGATGGGCATAGTCATCAAAAACTCTTGCGCCGCGCAGCATCCCACGGTATTCCATCCGCCGCCCCGCACCCCGAAAGGCAGAAAGCCCTGCCCTGATCGCGCGCTCGGAAACACCGCACAGATGCGAAACGGCGATGGCGGCAAGCGCGTTGGAGACGTTATGCCGCCCCACCACGCGCAAGGCGATCTCGCTAAAAACGCTGCCGTCGGGCAACACGGGAGTAAAACGCCCCAATCCCTCGTCAAACGAGAGCGCACTTGCGTGATAATCCCCCATTTCGATGCCAAAAGTGCATACACGTGCCTTGGAATTTTGCACACAGGACAGTGCCACCGCATCCTCCGCGTTGCAAAGCACCGTTCCCGTTTTCCCCGGCAATGCCGCATAGCGCGAGAAGGATGCCTTGATTGCATCAAGTGACGAAAAATAGTCCACGTGGTCGTGTTCTACGTTCAATATCACCGCAAGCGTGGGGGAAAACCGCAGAAAAGAGTCCTCATACTCGCACGCCTCAAAGATCACCTCGTTGCCCTTACCCGTGGGTGCTATCGCCTGCCGCAAGGGCGCGCCGCAAAAGACGGTGGGCGCACGCCCCGCGACACTGAAGATCTCGGCAATCATCGCGGTGACGGTGCTTTTGCCGTGACTGCCCGACACCCCGATGCGCGTGGGATGACCGTGCATCAAAAAGGCGAGAAAATCCGCGCGGGAAAACACGGGGAGCCCGAGGCGCTTTGCCGCTGTGTATTCGGGATTGTCGGGGGAAATGGCAAGGGTATAGATCACCGCATCGGCATCCACGACCCGCGCCGCATCGTGCCCGAAGTACACGGGGATGCCCGCCGCCGCAAGACGTGCCGTGCCCTCTCCCGCTGTGCGATCAGAACCCGATACCGTATACCCATTTTTTGATGCAAACAGTGCCATTGTCGCCATATGTACGCCGCCGATGCCAATGAACCAAAGGTTCTTTTTTTCGCGTAACGTATCCGCAATTTCCGTCACAGTATGATCCGTATTGGGCAATGCCATATCAATTCCTCCCCATTTTCGCCGAAAAAGACGCTATTTTTGCGATTTTTGTCATACGTGTTCACAAAACGCACACAAACCCTTTGAATATTCTCCACAATTTCATTTTATACTATAGCTGTAATCAAAATCCCTATCTGTCAAAATTATAGCAACGGAGGAAAGAAAAAATGCAGATCACAGACATCAAAATTCGCAAATTGTTCGATGAAGGTCCCATGAAGGCAGTTGTGTCGGTCACCTTTGACAGTCAACTTGCCGTACACGATATCAAGGTGATCAACGCACGCGATCGCTTCTTTATCGTGATGCCCAGCCGCAAGAACCCTGACGAGACCTACCGGGATATCGTACATCCCATCAACGCGCAATTCCGTGCACAGCTTGAGGAGGCCGTCATCCGCGCTTATGAGGAAGCGCTTGCAGCCGCCGCCGAGGAAGCAGCAGCCGCGACCGACGAAGAGCCCGTTCCCGCTATTTAAGCGTTGTGCCTCTAAAAACGCTCAGAATAAAAGAAAGGCAAGACGACATACCGTCTTGCCTTTCTTTTATCGTAATAGATTTAAAATACAAATGCCTCCCTTGTGCAAATGGGAACTGTGCCGCATAGCGGCACATGGAGTTTGCTAGGCAAACTCACGGAGGGATTGTAAAACGCGAAAAACAATCCCTCACCGCCTTCGACGGAGCTCCCTTTACACAAGGGAGCCAATGGTTGAATTTTTATACCTGCCGCCGCAGATAACGATAAAAAGCCTTCCCTTTTGAAAAAGGGAAGGCTTTTTGCTTATACGTAAAGATTTTTTGATCACAATGTTCCAAGCCCTGTCAAAACGCCGCCCTTGGCGATCACAAGTCTACCAAACGTAGGTTTGCCGTCACGCGGGTCGCCAAGACTGCCCGGGCAAAGGATGTGCAACGGCTTTTGCAGGGTCACACCGTCCACGGTGTAGCCCGCTTGCAACGTGCGTTCAAGCGGCACGTGCGTGTGCCCGTAAAGCAGCACATCCGCGCTTCGCGCGGCTGCGGCACAGATCGCCGCCGAGAGATCATATTTTACACCATAACGGTGTCCGTGTGTCATAAAAACGCGACACGTACCAAATAATTCAAGCATCGAGTCGGGCGTATCAAAGCCCATAAAATCACAGTTTCCGCGCACGGCATACACCGCAACGCCATCGGGAACAGCAGACAGATCGCGCAGACCGTCACCAAGAAAAAGCAACGTATCGGCTTTTGTGCGCTCCAGCGCTTCGGTAAGGCGCGACACTCTGCCGTGGGTATCGGAAACGACTAATATCTCCATCACACGATCTCCAAAAGCTCTTTGGTGCTTTTCGTGAAATTGCGGATGCTGCCGTCCTTATTCACCGCGATCATATCCTCAATGCGGCAACCGTATTTTCCCTCGATATAAATGCCGGGCTCTACAGTCACAACATGCCCTGCGCAAAGCGTCGCGTCTTGCTTCGCTGACGGAGAAAGGCGAGGCGATTCGTGAATGTCAATGCCGACACCGTGCCCCAACGAGTGCCCGAAGCACCCCCGATAGCCCGCATTTTCGATGATGTCGCGCGCAACGCGGTCAAGCGCGCGGCACGAGATGCCGCCACGTGCGGCGGCGAGCGCCGCCTCCTGTGCCTTCAGCACCGTTTGATACAGATGCTTCATCTCGTCATCGGCACGTCCGATGACCACGGTACGTGTCATATCCGAGCAATATCCCCCGAAACGGGCGCCGAAATCCATCGTCAAAAAACCGTTTTCAAGCTCTCTGTCACGGGGTACGCCGTGGGGGAGCGCCGATTGCGCGCCCGAAACGGCAATGGTGTCAAAGGCGATCCCTTCGGCACCGTTGCGGCGCATAAAAAGCTCCAGCTCAAGCGCCACGTCGATCTCGCGCACACCGCGCTTCAGGTAATTTAAAATATGCGAAAACGCCGCATCGGTCAGCTCCTGCGCGGCGGCGATCGCCGCGATCTCACGCGCGTCCTTGCACAGGCGTAGCTCGGTCAGAATTTTGCTCGCGCCCGACACAAGCTCAACGCCCGAAAGCGCCGTCTCCAAGCGCTCACGCGCACCGACCGTGATGTGATCCTCTTCGATGAGCAGATCTTTCGCGCCGTGCTTTTTCAAAAGCTCGCAAACCGTCCCGTTCATACTTTTTTCGGGGCGCAGTACGGTAAAGCCCGTCGCCGCACCCTTCTTTGCCGCCTCAATATAGCGAAAATCTGCCAGCAGATACGCGGCGTCGACAAAGATCAAAAGGTAACCGTCATCGTAATGAAATTCGGATAGATAAAACTGATTTTGCGCCGAGGAGATCAGCGCCGCATCCGCAAGGGATGCCATCTTTTGCTGAAAATTTTGCAACCGTATCATCATTTTCCTCACAAATCATCAATGTCCGAAATCAAGCCAATCACAAAGGATCGCATTGCTTACTCGCATTCCCTGCTCGGTAAACGCGAGGCGATCCCCGTCCTTTGTCAGAAATCCACCGCGCTGCAACGCCTCGACACTGCCGTATTGCGCTTCAAAGGTCGTACCGAAGCGGCGCTCGAAATCGGCAAGCTCGATCCCGTCAAACAGCCGCATACGCAGCATCACGTACTCGTCCATTTGCTCTTTGCCCTCGATCCGTACCGCGTTTTGCCGCAAAGCGGAAAAATCGCCGCGCTCCACGGTGTCGATATAAGCGGCGGTATCGGGGGCTGTTTCAAAGCGCGTGCCGCGAAAATAGGAATGTGCCGCAGGGCCAAAGCCAAGATAATCGTCGCCCAGCCAATAGCGCATATTGTGCCTTGAACGTCTGCCCGCCTTCGCGTAGTTGCTGATCTCGTAATGCTCATAGCCCGCTTTTCGCAAGCGCTCGGCGGCAAGCTCCGCCATCGCGCTCTCGGCATCCTCATCGGGCAAAGCAAGGCTTTTTCTCATACCGTAGAAGGGGGTTCCCTCCTCAATACGCAGCCCGTATGCCGAAATGTGCTCGGGGGAGAGCCCGATCACCGTATCAAGTGTTTTGCCAAAGCTCTCCACCGTTTGATCGGGGATGCCGAACATCAAGTCAACGCTGACGTTATCAAATCCGCCGCGCCGTGCGGCTTCATAGGTGGCAAGAAACTCAGCAAAGCCGTGCGGTCTGCCAAGGAGCCTTAGCTCCGCGTCGTTTGCGCTCTGCAAGCCGATGCTGAGGCGATTGACCCCCGTGGCGTGCAGCCCCTCCATCAGTCCGTCGGCGTTGGTCACGGGATTGCACTCCGCCGTGATCTCGGCATCCTCTTCAAGTGCAAAATGCCCCTTAACGGTATCGAAAATCGCCTTAAAATCCGTCGCGTCAAGTAACGTCGGCGTACCGCCGCCGAAATAGACAGTGTCGACCGTCATACCCTTCGCATCGGGGGCTGCCGCCTTCAAATGGTGGCAAAGGGCGCGCATGTATGCCGTGCGCGCCCCCTTATCTGCTTTGGCAGAATGAAAATCGCAATAGCAACACTTCTGCACGCAAAAGGGGATGTGCAAATACAGTCCGAGCTTTGCCTTCTTCCCCACTTTAATCATCATCCTCCAATTTGAGCACCGCCATGAATGCCTCGGGCGATACCTGTACCGAGCCGAGCTGGCGCATCTTCTTCTTGCCTTCCTTCTGCTTTTCAAGCAGCTTCTTCTTACGGGTGATGTCACCGCCGTAGCACTTGGCAAGCACGTCCTTACGCATCGCCTTGACGGTCTCACGCGCGATGATCTTAGAGCCGATCGCCGCCTGGATCGGCACCTCAAAGAGCTGACGCGGTATATTTTCCTTCAACCGTTCCGCGATTTTCCTTGCGCGGCCGTATGCCTTTTCCTCGTGCACGATGAAGGAAAGCGCGTCCACCTGCTCGCCGTTGAGCAGGAAATCGAGCTTGACGAGCTTGCTGTCCACGTAGCCCTCAAGCTCGTAGTCCAGCGACGCGTAGCCGCGCGAGCGGCTCTTCAGCGCGTCAAAAAAGTCGTAAATGATCTCGTTGAGCGGCAAACGGTAATGCAGCTCCACGCGCTTGGTATCCAGATACTTCATATCCAGAAACTCGCCGCGGCGATCCTGGCAAAGGTCCATGAGCCCGCCCACGTAGTCGGTGGGCGTGATGATCGAGGCGCGCACGATCGGCTCCGCCGCCTTGTCGATCTCGGCAGGATCGGGGTAGTTGGTGGGGTTGTCGATGCGCACCAGCTCGCCGTCGCGCTTCGTGATCTCGTAAATAACGCTGGGGGCGGTCGTGATCAGATCGAGATTGAACTCTCGCTCAAGTCGCTCTTCGATAATTTCCATATGCAAAAGCCCCAAAAATCCGCAACGGTATCCAAAACCGAGCGCAATTGAGGTCTCGGGCTCAAACACAAGCGCCGCGTCGTTGAGCTGCAGCTTCTCCAGCGCATCGCGCAGATCGCCGTAACGCGACCCGTCCGCGGGGTAAATACCCGCATAGACCATCGGCTGCACCGCCTTGAAGCCGGGCAGCGGCTCCTTCGTCGGCGTGTCGGCAAGCGTCACGGTATCGCCCACGCGCGTTTCCCCGACACTCTTGATCGAGGCGGTGATATAGCCGACCTCGCCCGCGCGCAGCTCCTCGCATTTGGAAAGCCCAAAGGCGTCCATCACGCCGACGTCCACCACGTCAAATTCCTTTCCGTTGCTCATCAGACGGATGCGGTCGCCCGAGCGGACCTTGCCGTCCACCAGGCGCACGTACACGACAACGCCAAGATAGCTGTCGTAATAGGAATCGAAGATCAGCGCCTTAAGGGGGGCGTTCTCGTCGCCCTCGGGGGCGGGAATATCACGTACCACCGCTTCCAGCACGTCGGGAATATTGAGGCCGACCTTTGCCGAAACGGCGGGGCAATCCATCGCGGGAATGCCGATCACGTCCTCGATTTCCTTGCGTGTACCGTCGATATCGGCGGAGGGCAGGTCAATTTTATTGATCACGGGCAGGATCTCAAGATCCGAATCCACCGCAAGATAAGCATTGGCAAGCGTCTGCGCCTCGATGCCCTGCGTGGCATCCACCACCAAGAGCGCGCCCTCACAGGCGTTGAGCGAGCGCGACACCTCGTAGTTAAAGTCGACGTGGCCGGGGGTATCGATCAGATTGAGGGTATACTGCTCGCCGTCTGGCGCGTTATAAAGTAAGCGGACGGCGCGTGCCTTGATGGTGATGCCCCTTTCCTTTTCCAGATCCATATTGTCAAGGATCTGCTCCTCCATATCGCGCTTGGAAACGGTCTGTGTCGCCTCCAAAAGCCGATCGGCAAGCGTGGACTTGCCGTGGTCGATGTGGGCGATGATCGAAAAATTGCGAATATGAGCTTGTCTGTCGGTCTGTGCCATAAGTACCTCTCGTTTCATTTCACAATACGCGCACTCACGCGCGAATAAGCATTATAAATATTATTATACATAAAAAAATAAATTTCTACAACTGTTTTTTCAATTTTTTTGCATTTGTGGCACATTTTTGAAGTGTATCCCAGCAAATACAGCAATTTTTGTCTCTACTTTTGCCAATTTTGACTTGAACAAGGACAGAATTTGTCTTATAATGAACTCAAACAGCGCAAGTCGCGCGAGCTTTGAAGGGAGATCATTCAGATGAAAAAAGGCTGTGTAGTCGTCGGTTACGGCGGTATGGGCGGTTGGCATACCCGCCACATTCTGGAAGCAGGCGTTGTCGAGCTGCTTGGCATTTACGATATCAAAGAGGAGCGCTGCGCCCTCGCAAGAGAAAACGGGATCCGTGCTTACAGCTCCTTTGAGGAGGTTCTTGCCGACCCCAAGGTCGATTTTATCACCATCGCCACCCCCAACGAGTGGCATAAGCCCCTCGCCATTGCGGCGCTTCGCGCAGGCAAGCACGTCATTTCGGAAAAGCCCGTCACGCTTTCCTCTGCCGATCTTGCCGACATCTGCGCCGTTGCAAACGAGTGCGGCAGGCTCTTTACCGCGCATCAGAACCGCCGCTGGGACGCTGACTATCAGATGACGCGCACCGCCTATCACAGCGGCAAGCTTGGCAAGATCACCTCGGTCGAGTCGCGCTATCACGGCTCGCGCGGCATCCCCGGCGACTGGAGAGGCAAGAAGGAGCACGGCGGCGGTATGATCTACGACTGGGGCGTGCATCTCATTGACCAGATGCTTGGCATCATCGACGACAAAAAGCTGCTTTCTGTTTACTGTCGCTGCGACCACATCACCAATAGCGAGGTGGACGACGGCTTCAAGCTGGATCTGTATTTTGAGGACGACATCACCGCCCGCATCGAGGTCGGCACGACCAACTTCATTTCTCTGCCCCGTTTTTACATCACGGGCGTGAACGGCACGGGTGTCGTGAGCGATTGGCGCGATGAGTGCCGCTTGGTGCTTTGCCGTTCCTGGGAGGACAAGGACGTCGCCCCCGTGGTGACCTCCGCGGGCTTTACCAAGACCATGGCGCCCCGTGACGAAAAGACCACCGCTGAGGAGTTCATTCCCCGTCCCGCGCTTGACGTGCACGACTTTTACCGCAACTTCGCCGACGCCATTGACGGCAAGGCAACGCAGATCGTCACGCACAAGCAGCTGATGCGCTCCATGAAGATCATGGAGGCGGCATTTGAGTCTGACGCAAAGCGCGCACCCGTTGCGTTCGAGGATATTGAAACCGAGCAAAGAACGATCTAAAAAGCCCCCGAACGGTGCGAGTTTTTCCACCGTTCGGGTTTTTAGTACAAATAAAGCATTGCTTTGTATATGTAAAAGAAAGGCGATGGTGAAATGACGCTCACGCAGCAAAAAAAGAAGGACCTGACAACAGGACCTCTTTTCACTAAAATGCTTCTTTTTATTCTGCCCGTTCTTGCTTCCAATCTATTGCAGATCCTCTACAACGCGGCGGATATGATGATCGTTGGGCTATCAAGCGAGTCAAACGCCGTCGGCGCGATCGGCACGACAAGCCCCATCATACATCTGGTCGTGAATGTTTTCATCGGCATCTCCACAGGTGCCAACGTCATGATCGCGCGCCACCTTGGTGAGAAAAATGAGCATACGGTATCCCGTTCGGTGCACACAGCGATCGCCATGAGCGTGATCTTTGGCGCTGCAAGCGCTGCGGTCGGCTTCTTTTGCTGTGAGCCGCTGCTGCTGTTGATGGGCGCGAAGGAGGATCTGCTGCAGCTTGCCACACTGTATACAAAGATATACTTTTTGGGCGTTCCCTTCATCTCTGTTTCCAACTACGCTATCGCGATCTTCCGCGCAAAGGGTGACACACGCACGCCCCTTACCGTGCTTTCGCTCACGGGGCTTTTGAACGTTGCGCTCAACCTCTTTTTCGTGCTGGTGTGCGATCTGTCCGTCGAGGGTGTTGCGCTCGCCACCTCTATTGCAAACATTGCCAACGCCGTTGTTTTGATCTTCCTTCTGACGCGCGAGCAGGGACCCTGCCGCTTCAGCTTCAAAAGGCTTTGCCTTGACAAAAAATCGTTCATCGAGATCGTTCACATCGGCATCCCGTCGGGTATTCAGTCCGCCCTGTTTTCTCTTTCCAATATTCTGATCCAATCCTCGATCCTGCGCGTCAATAACGCCTTTATGGTACAGGGCAACGACTATCAGCCCATCGTCAACGGCAACGCGGCTGCCGCCAATCTGGAAAGCTTTGTTTTCACCGCTATCAACGCCGTGCACTTGGCGACCGTGACCTTTACAGGGCAAAACGCGGGCGCGAAAAAGCCGTCACGCGTGTGGCGCGTGCTGTGGCTGGGGCTTGCCTGCTCCCTTGCCGTGACTGTGCTTTTCACCGCAACGATCTTTCTTTTGCATGTACCTCTGTTTGCCCTTTACGGTGTCAAGGACGGTGCCGTGGGAAGCTTAGAGCACATCGCCTTCGATGCCGCCCGTCAACGGATCCTATATCACCTCTTGCCGCTTGTGATCTATGCCTGCTTCGATACCGCCAACGCCGTGGCGCGGGGCTTAAAAAAGGCGATCACCGCTACCGTTATTTCGCTGATCGGCACCTGCGCGTTGCGCGTTTTGTGGATCCTGACGGTCTTTGAGTATTACGAAAACCTTGTATCCATCTACCTCTCCTACCCCATCTCTTGGCTGTTCACGGCGATCCCCACCTTCATCCTGGCGCTCACGGCACTCAAAAAGCTGAAAGTCGACGTCGAAAAAGAGTCCGCTTCGGCTTGATATTACCTTTATCACAAATTCCCTGAGCAAAGACCTGCTTTAAAGCAGGTCTTTGCTCAGGGAATTGCTCGTTTTTATGATATTGACCCACTAGCGCTTTGCCGCGTCGCAAAAAACCTCGTATGCCGCCTCGTACAAATGATAGCCAAGCGTGATCGCCTTATCCTGCTCAAAGCGGTTGTCCTCAAGCGCAAAATACGGTGTTTCCACCAAAAAGCAGGCATGCAGCTTTGTTCTGGGCAGGAAGTAATTTTTGTTGCAGGGCAGCGTCGTCTCGTTCCATTTTGCCCCGTGCTCAATGTCCTGTTCACCCGTATACGTCATCGAATTTGCATCATTTTTCGTAAGACGTATCCATTTTTTTGAAACCTTTTCGTATATTTCATTTTCGCCCTCGGCGAATTTCATAATGTACGGATAATCATTGATCCAACCGTCGTGATGGGGCGAGTGCAGGTCAAAATTCATCAAAACCCTTCCGCTGTCGGCAAGCTCCTGCAGCTTTGCCGTTTCGGGATACAAAACGGTTTCACCGTAATCTCTGTTATGGTCGTGCGGCAAGCGTCCCTTGCCCGCATCCCCGTCGACGACGCCGTCATAATCCACAAACGGCACGAACAAAAATTTGATGCCCGACGGTCTTTTCTCAAGGCACCCTTGCGCAAAGCCCTGCAAAAGATAGGTCCCAGTTGACTCGCAGGCGTGATGCCGTGAGGTGATCAAAACCAAGGTATCCCCCTCGCCTATGCTAAAGCAAGGTACGTTTCTGCCCTTTTTCGTTTGCGTGAAGGTTTCAAGTGCAATATTGTTGCTCTGAAGAAAATCGCAAAGCATTTCCTCGGAGTAGACCATATTGTGCGCAAAGTACACGCGCGTCTCATCGGGGGCAAAGGTATACGTGAACGCGTCCTTTTTTTCCACGAGCTCCTTGGAATTGCTCCAGAACCAGCTTTTCAGATCGTGGCTGACCGCAGCGCCAAACCGACCGACTCTTGTGCTGTGCGGGAATCGAAAGCGCACCGTCTTCCCCTGTGCGCCCGTAACGCAAAACGCCCAATAGAAATATCCGCCGTCGTTTCGGATCTCTCGCTCGATAAACACCTCATTGTCCTTTTCGCAAATAAGCTCTATGTTTCCACCGGGAAATTTATTTGATATTTCCATTCTGTTTCTCCCTCGACATCAGATTTCGCACGATCGCGATCCGATATTATTATACATCTCTTTGCCCCCGCTGTCAACTTAAAACTTTTTTATTTTTGTTGCGAGAAAAACACAAAGGGAGAGGCTAGCCTCTCCCTTTGTGTTTTCGGGGATCAGTTGCAGCAGCAGCAAAGAACGATCAGAGCAATGATGATGATCCAGCAGCAGTTGTTATCACCGAATACGTTACCCAGGCAGTTGTTCATAGTGAGATCCTCCTTATAGCATAGGGGAGTTTGTCGTTTTCTCTCCCTCGGTATCATCTTATGTCGCCGACGCTAAAAGGTGCGAAAAAAGATGAAAGCGAAAGAAAGCCGCGTGGAAGCTCTCATTTTCCGCGCGGCTTTTCTGTAATTCCAATTTATTTTTATATATTTTCCAATTTTAAATCTATATTTTCTATATTTTTAAATCAAGTTTTCGTTTTCGTCCAATTCCGCATCCAAGACCACTCTTGCCACGCGTACTTTCTTCACGTATTCGGAAACCGCCACGTGTGCAGGGTGTACCTTATAAGTGTGCAACGCGTCAAGGGACTCAAAGCGCGTGACCAGCATCATATCATAAGACATCTCGGTGCGCGACACGTCCCTGCCAAGCCGCATGAACTTGATCTCGGGAATGATCGCGGGCAAAGCCAGCAGTCTCTCGCGCACGTACGCCATATTCTCCTCGCGTGTGCGCCCCTCGCCATCCTTAAACTTCCACATCACAACATGCTCTATCATTTTCATATCTCCTTTTTTCTTTTATCTTACCACAAAACCGCCTCGCCGTCAACAAGCGCAAAAAAGTTGCCGCAATGTGTTGCATTCTATATTAATTTATGTTAAAATAATGTATATTTATATTGAGGTGAGTTTGTGGACTACCGTTTTTCCGATAAGCTTTCAAATCTGAAGCCCTCCGCCATTCGTGAGATCTTCAAAAATCTGACCGACCCCACGATCATTTCCTTTGCGGCGGGCAACCCTGCGGCAGAGTCCTTCCCCGTGGAGGAGCTGGCACGGCTTTCTGCCGATATTTTTCAAAACGCGCCCGTTGCGGCGCTGCAATACAGCATCACCGAAGGATACCCCCCGTTGCGCGAAGCGATCGCCAAGCGCCAGCGCAAGGTGTTCGGCATCGGGCGCTCGATCGCCGCGGGCGATACCTTTAACGACAGCTGTATCGTGGTGTCGGGCGGTCAGCAAGGCATCGAGCTTGCCTGCAAGGCGTTTTGCAACGAGGGCGACGTGGTACTTTGCGAAAATCCCACCTTCATCGGCTCGCTCAATTCCTTCCGCTCCAACGGAGCAAAGACCGTCGGTGTCGAAATGGGTGAGGACGGCATCGACCCAGACGCGCTGGAGCGCGCCATTCGGGATAACCCCCGTGTGAAGCTCCTTTACCTGATCCCGACCTTCCAAAATCCGTCGGGAATCACGACAAGCCTTGAAAAGCGACGCCGCATCTATGAGATCGCAAAAAAATACCGCCTCCCCATTCTGGAGGACAACCCCTACGGCGAGTTGCGCTTTGCGGGCGAGGAGATCCCCACGATCAAGTCGATGGACACCGAAGGGCTTGTGATCTATTGTTCCTCGTTTTCCAAGATCCTGTCGGCGGGTATGCGCCTTGGATTTGTCGTGGCGCCCGAAGCGATCGTTTCGAAAATGGCAGTCGCAAAGCAGGGCGAGGACGTGCACACCAACATCTTTTTCCAGATGCTGTGCCACCGCTTCATGACCGAGTGCGATCTTGACGCGCACATCGAAAAGATCCGCGCGCTCTATCGCCACAAATGCACCTTGATGCTAACGGAATTGGAAAAGAACCTGCCGCATGAGATCTCCTTCACCCGACCCGAGGGGGGACTCTTCATCTGGTGCACGTTGCCCGATGGCACGGATATGAATACTTTCGTCAAAGAAGCGCTTGCGCGCAAGGTCGCCGTGGTACCCGGCACCGCCTTTAACTGCGACACCGAAGCCCCGTCGCGCTCCTTCCGTCTCAATTATTCCACCCCCTCCGACGAGCAGATCGTCGAGGGTGTGAAGCGCCTTGGCGAAGCGGCACGCGCCGTCATCTCAACTTGAAAGGACACAAAACATGATAAACGATCAAAAAATTTGCTTTTCGGGCGTTCAGCCCAGCGGTAATCTGACCATCGGCAACTACCTTGGCGCGATCCGCAATTTTTCCGCATATAGCGAGGCTTACAAATGCTTTTACTGCGTGGTCGACGAGCACGCCATCACCGTGCGCCAAGTGCCCGCGGAGCTGCGCCGCCGCACCTATGAAACACTGGCGCTTTATATGGCTTGCGGTCTCGATCCCGAGAAAAACACGCTTTACGTGCAGTCGCACGTGCCCGCGCATGCCGAGCTTGGCTGGATCTTAAACTGCTTTACGATGTTCAGCGAGCTTTCCCGTATGACACAGTTCAAGGACAAGAGCGCAAAGCACGCCGACAACGTCAACGCGGGTCTTTTCACCTATCCCGTTCTGATGGCATCGGACATTTTGCTCTATCAGACCGACGTGGTGCCCACGGGCGTTGACCAGAAGCAGCACGTTGAGCTTTGCCGCGACATCGCCGAGCGCTTCAATCAAGTCTATCCCGGCACCTTTACCGTACCCGAACCCATGATCTCGCACAGCGGCAAGAAGATCATGTCGCTGTCCGACCCCACCAAGAAAATGAGCAAATCGGACGAAAATCCGAATGCGGTGGTCTATATTCTCGACGACAAGGACACCATCATCCGCAAATTCCGCCGCGCTGTGACCGACTCCGACACCTCGGTGCGCTTTGCCGAGGGCAAGGACGGCATCAACAACCTGATGACCATTTACTCGTGCTTCACGGGTAAATCAATGGACGAGATCGAGCGCGAATTTGAGGGCAAGGGCTACGGCGATTTCAAGCTTGCCGTTGGCGAGGTGACCGCCGATGCGCTCGCCCCTGTGCAGAAGCGCTTTGCCGAGCTGATGGCTGACAAGGCAGCGCTTGAGGCACAAATGAAAAAGGGCGCGGACGAGGCAAACTATTACGCGCGCAAGACACTTTCCAAGGTGCAGAAAAAGCTTGGATTTGTACCAAGAAGTTGAGAAATATAATACCCATTATGGGGTATAATACTCCATAGGCAAGAAAAAGGTGACAACCGCTTGGCTCTTGCCCACGGGGTACAGGCAGCCAACGTCCAAACGACGTTGGCTGTTCTTGACAAAGGGAAAGGAGTGCAAAAATGACGATCGGCGTTATCTTTACGGGCGGCACCATCGGCAGCGCACAAAGCGCCGTGGGGCTTGCGCCAAGCGGCGAAGCACCGCGCCGACTGCTTGCGGATTATCAAAAAAGGACGGGGGACGGTACGCGTTTTCCCACCGCCGAGCCCTATTCGATCTTAAGTGAAAACCTCACTTTTTCCAACATCACCCGTCTTGCCGAGTGCATCAAAGAAAGGTCGCGCGAGTGGGATGGGATCATCGTCACCCACGGCACCGACACCCTGCAATACACCGCCACGGCGCTTTCCTATCTCTTGGGGTTAAAAACCACACCCATTGTGCTGGTTTCCAGCAACTATCCCCTTGAGGACGCGCGCGCCAACGGGCTTGACAACTTTTGCGGCGCGGTCGATTTCCTGCGGCAGCTCCAAGGTGTAAGGGGTGTTTATGTCGCCTACAAAAACGCGGGTGAAGCATTGAAGATCCATCGCGGATCGCGCGTGCTGGCGCATCCTGCATTTTCGGATGATATTGTTTCCCTTGGGTCTGCCGCTTATGAGCAAAAGGACGGAAATTTCGTACCCGTTGACGGTTTTTTTGAACACGAGGACGCGCAAGCGCCTTTTCACGGCACAGATCTCACCGCCGCCGAGGGTAAGGTATTATTCCTGCGCGTATACCCCGGTATGGTCTACCCTTCGCTTGACGGCATCCGCGCCGTGCTGCTAAAGACCTATCACAGCGGAACGCTCGCAACCGATAGCGCGGCGCTGCAACGCTTTGCCGAGGACGCGAAAGCCAAAGGGATTCCCGTGTTCCTCACGGGCGTGCCCGAGGGCGGCACGGCGTATGCCAGTGGCACCGCTTTTACGAGCTTAGGGCTGATCCCCGCACCCCCGATCTCCCCGATCGCCGCCTATATGAAGCTTTGCCTTGCCGTGGGTGAAGGACGTGACCTTCAAAAAGCACTTGCCCTTCCGCTTGGCGGCGACCTTTGATTTGTCGCAATTACCCCCATAACGGTATTAAAAAGAGCAAAGCCGCTGCTTGCGGCTTTGCTCTTTTTAATGGCAGCCCAAACAAATGTTCGGGCTGCCTTTTATTCAGTTTGCGCCTGAATCAAGCGCTTGCGCGGCGGGGCTCACAGCGTTCCACTTTGCCACTGCATTCTCCGCGTCGGTGGGGACTGAATAAATGTTGCAGATCGCAATGCTGCCCGTCATACCGTTTGCGCTGAGCCCATCGATGTTCTCGGCATTGGCACCGATGCTGATGTGAGGTATTACAGTAGTGAATTGGGGCATAGACATCGCGACGTTCAGCGTCAGCTCACCCACAAGCACGCCGTTCACGTAAAGCGCGGCATAGTCACTGCCGTTATAGGTATACACGCAGTGACACCACTCGTTCAGGCTGATCTCCGTTTGAATTGTTTGCGCGGTTGTGTAGCCAACTATGATCGTCGCGCAAAGCAGCACCTTGTCGGTGGAGCCGCTGATCGGCTTGACACCGAGCTGGAAGCCGCCGCCTTGCCGATAATCCAGAATACCCGCCCAATTTTCCACCATATCGACACTCGTCTGCTTGAAATAGACCTCGTAAGAAAATCCATCCGCCAAGGTTTCGTTCAATGCCGAGGAGGGAAGTTGATATGCCGTGGTCGCGCCGGTGGTGGAGGTAGGAGCAAAGGTCAACACGTCACGTCCAAGCGTCTCATCGGCTTCGATCGTTACGCTGCTGCCATCCACCTCCTCAAGCATAACGGCGGGACCGCTCGCGGCGCCGTTGGTGACGGCACCCTCCGTTGCATTGATATCCAACTCAAGGATCGGCGCAGCCGTTGCCGCGGAATACATCTTCCACGCTTGACCTGCCGTGGTGGGAACACCGTAAATGTTACAGATCGCAATGCTGCCCGTCATACCGTATACATCACCTGTTGCGACGTTTTCCGCACTCGCGCCGATGGTGATATGGGGTGTTGTAGCTGTAGAGAAATTGGGCATATCCATCGCGGCGGTCAGCGTCAGCTCACCCGCAAGCACGCCGTTCACGTAAAGCGCGGCATAGTCACTGCCGTTATAGGTAAACACGCAGTGATACCATTCGTTCACGCTGATCTCCGTTGTAATTGATTTACCGGAATTGGAACCGACCACGATCGCCGCGTAAAGCGTCAACTTGTCGGTGGAGCCTTCAATCGAATCGACACCGAGCTGGAAGCCGCCCTTTTGCCGATAATCCAGGAAGCTCGCCCAATTTCCTATGGCAGCCGTCGTCTGCTTGAAATAAATCTCGTAAGAAAATCCATTCGCCAAGGTTTTGTTCAACGTCGACGCGGGAAGGCTGTACGCCGTAGTTGCGCCGACCGGGACAGAGGTGGGGGTAAAGGTCACCACGTCACGTCCGATCGTCGGATCGCTCTCGACCGTTACGCTGCTGCCATCCACTTCCACAAGATTAACAGCGGGGGCATCCGCGGCACCGTTGATCACAGTTCCCTCTGTGGCATCGATCTTAAGCTCAAGCAAGACATCTTCCTGAGGTCTTTCGGTAACGTAGGACATGCGCGTTTCAAACGCGTCGTCGGCATTGCCCGTATAATTCACAACACGTCCGCCCAGCATATCCTCGGCATAGTATTCGTAAGTACCGACCGTGGCATTGAAGCAGAGATTCACACCCTTGTACTTGACCGAGAAGTCATTGATATGGTTATGTCCGTTCACAATGATCTGAACGTCGCCCTGCTCCTGGATCGCGTCAAACAGCCCCGCGTTATAGGCAGGTGCCGAAACGCCATCGCGTCTCTCGCCCGTGTATTCAAGACCAAGCGTGTTGCGCTGACTCCACGCGTCGTACATTTCCTGCAACGGGATATGGAAATACATCATGCTCGGCACCTGCGCGCCGTTGAACTCCGCAAGCAGCTGCGAGGTCTCCTTGTACCATTCGACCTGATTTGTTTGCAGTCCTTCATAGCTACCCCTGAAGGTCTGAGTCCACTCACCGTCTGTCCTTATAATGTCGTCAATAGGCGTGCTGCGCTTAGCGCCCGAATCAAGCGCATAGATCACAAATTCGATCTTCGTGCCGTCATAGGAGCGTACGGGCAGCACATAGTTACCCACACCGAACAGATCGGCGTCGCCCGCTTTGGAAATGCAGTATTCAAAGCTTTCATACACTTTCTGCTGCTCTTCCTTGGGAAGACTGGTTGCGTAATCGGTAACATGGTTGCCGTAAACGTGCGCCCAGGGGATCTGCTTTTCCTCAACGTAGCCAACCATGTCGGTCAGATATGTCTTAAGCTGCTCTGCGGTCACCTTACCGCCATAGTGATTGTCGCCGAGGAACAGTACAAGATCGGGATCTTCTCTTTCGACCAGGACCTTGATATTATTGATGGTCGCGTCATTGACGTGCTCGCCCCGACATTGCACATCACCGATATACAGGACCTTGAAGTCGCCGTTCTCGTCCACGCGAAGCTCGTGCTTCAGTGTCATGAGCTCCTGCAGCTTCTGCGCCTTCTCGATCTCTTCCAGTGTTCTGTCGACAAAGGAATCCAACCATTCGTCAAGCGTGCCCTCAAAGCCCTGCTCCAAGGCAAGCTCGTAGGCGGATTTACCCGTGGCCTTCACGCCTGTCGGTGTCCAGGTCACACCGCCGTCGGTCGAGATCTCCCACTCGTTGGTGGTCTCGTTGATGCGGACCTGCGGCGCGATGGCATTGTCACCGTCCTCGCCGTCCTCGCCCTTGGCGCCCGTCGCGTTCACGCCCGTGGGTGTCCAGGTCACACCGCCATCGGTCGAGATCTCCCACTCGTTGGTGGTCTCGTTGATGCGGACCTGCGGCGCGATGGCATCGTCACCGTCCTCGCCCTTTGCGCCCGTCGCGTTCACGCCCGTCGGCGTCCAGGTCACACCGCCGTCTGCCGAGATCTCCCACTTGTTGGTAGTCTCGTTGATGCGGACCTGCGGTGCGATGGCATCGTCACCGTCCTCGCCCTTGGCGCCCGTTGCGCTGACATTTGTAGACTGCCACGTTAAGCCCCCGTTAGTCGAGATCTCCCACTTGTTGGTGGTCTCATTGATACGGATCTGCGGCGCAATGGCGTCGCTGCCTTTTTCGCCTGTCGCGCCCTTTTCACCGGTATCACCCTTGGCGCCTGTATCGCCCTTGGCGCCGGTGTCACCCTTCAAGGACTCCAGCCACTCCTCAAGCGTGCCCGTAAATCCTGCCTCAACTGCCAATTCATAGGCAGATTTACCTGCCGCACCGTCCTTGCCGTCGACGCCTGCTTCACAGGACGCGAGGGTAACAGCTACGAAAAGGATCGCCAGCATCAGTGATACAAGCTTTAAAAAAACACGTTTTGTCGTCAGTTTCATATAAATTCCTCCTAACGCCTTAATTGTTTTTGAGAACACTTCACAAAACAAGCGCCCTCTTGCAACCTCATTATATCATTTTGTCTCCCCACAAAAAGCCTTCTATTTTACACATGTGATATTCTTATCTTACCTTTTATGATTGTCATGACCACCAGCCGTGCTGGTGGCTTGCACAAGCCCCCTTGGGGCATTTCACACGCTGAGCCTATAGGCTCGTCGAATGATCCGCCACTTGCGGAAGTTGCCCCACTGCCACAGATGTGGCAAC
>JAGALS010000026.1 GCA_017625065.1 Clostridia bacterium
ATCCTGAGCCAGGATCAAACTCTCGAAATCATGGTATCTTAACTCTCGGCGAAGAGAGATAAAATCAATTCCGAGCTTGATTTGCTCTTTTTACTATTTTTAGAGTTGTATTCTCTTTCAGAATTCACGAGATGTTCTTCGCACATACTACACACTTTTCAGTGTGTCCTTTTGCTTCATACTTATCTCTTACTGTTCAATTTTCAAGGACCGTTTTGCCACCGTTTTTACGACAGCTTGCACATTATATCATAAATGGACAGGGCTTGTCAATACCTTTTTGAAAATTTTTTCAAGTTTTTTTCGCATTTTTTTAAAGCACCTAAATATGGTGGTTTACACCCTCTGTAAACCCCAATATATGCACCGTCTTTTCTCACGTACACGTATATATATAATAAATGAAGAAAACAGCAGCCCCTTCGCAAAAGTCAATGTTTTATATACGAAAGTATTTTGAAAACGTAAAACATCCGCGGTATAATACGTTCAGTGCTTCAAAAGCAATAAAGTCGAAACACAATAATATAAGATAAGGAAGTCACCTTATGAAAAGTTACGAACGATTAAAAGAAATACGTGAAGCAAGCGGATACTCAATTGAAGAGATTGCCAAGTTGTTAAACGCCACCCCCAAACAAATCAAAAAATGGGAAAGCGGCGAAGCAAAAATGAAGTTAAGCAAGTATGTTGTTCTTGCAAAGCTATACCAATTAAGCTTGGATTACATAGCAGGACTGATCGATACCCCCAACAAACTCAAATAAGCAAGCAGCCTCTTCGTACGAAGAGGCTGCTTGCTTTTGATATTTCAAATCTTCAGGTCATTTTCCTTGACCCAGCCGAGCTTGCGCAGCAGCAGGCACACGCCAAGGGAGATCAGCGCAGGCAGGATGAAGCAGATGAGGAACAGTCCGATCCAATCGGTCGCGCCGACCGAGCCGGGGTACTGTCCGCCGAACCAGCCCAGAATGATGCCGATGGGGCCGAGCAATCCGCACGTACCCATACCCGAATTGATCGCGGCGCCGTACATCTGCGTTTTGAACACGCAGGTGGCAAGCGGGCCCGTCACAGCGGACGCCACCACGGGCGGGATCCACAAGCGCGGATTCTTGATCAGGTTGGGCATTTGTAGCATGCTGGTGCCGATTCCTTGGGAAACAAGGCCGCCCCAGCGGTTTTCGTGAAAGCTCATCACGGCAAAGCCGACCATATGCGCGCAACAGCCCGCAACCGCCGCGCCGCCCGCAAGGGCTACGCCGTAGACCTCGTTGGGGGTCATACCCGCGGCGATCGCCGCGGCGCCCGAAAGCCCGATCGCGGCACAGATCGCCGCCGAGCTGATCGGCAACGTCAGCGCAATACCGACCACGACCGAAACGATCAGACCCATCACAAAGGGCTGCTGGAAGGTCGCCCAGCCGATAAATTCACCGATCAGACCGACCAGCTTTCCGATATACGGCGCGAGAAGGATCGACAGCACGCCGCCCACGAACACGGTGACAAAGGGGGTGACCAGGATATCGACCTTAGTTTCCTTTGACACCGCCTTGCCAAACTCAACGGCGACCACGGCGATGAGCAGCACGGCAAGCGGACCGCCGGCACCGCCTTGGCTGTTGGCGATCAAGCCGACCAGCGCCGAGGAATACATCACAAGGGGCGGCGCTTTGAGCGCAAAGGCGATAGCGACCGCCATCGCGCAGCCTGCGGCCTGCGCGCCGTACGAGCCGATGGTCTTGAAAAATGCGAGCCCGGGGATCAGCCCGATGGCATTGAAGATGGTGGCGATCAGCAGCGAGCCGAACAGACCCAGCGCCATCGCGCCAAGCGCGTCAATGCCGTAGCGCTTTGCCGAAAACACGATATCCTTGCGCGCAAGAAACGCCAAAAAGGCATTGCGCGGCTTTTCTTGCGCAGCGGCTTCTTGTGCCGCGTGCGGTTGCTTGTTCTCTTCCATATTCCCTCTCCTTTATTCCTCGATCAGACCGTGATGTGCCGAAAGCCTTGCGTGCAGAAGATCCACAAGCGACGATGCGGCATACTCCGCCTCGCTCTTCGCGCGCTGTGCGCTCATGATCGGCGCGTATCTTCTTTCCGCGAACACGTAATGCTCCAAAAGCGGGATCTCCATCAGGCGCAGTGCCTCATCCAGGCGGCGCGTCAGCTGAATGTCATCCCCCGACGGCGAGATCATACCACCCGGATGGTTGTGCGTGAGGATCGCCGCGGTCGCACCCTTGCGATAGGCACGCTCCACAATGCGGCGGATCGACAACGCCACGCCCGAGATCGACCCGTCACAGACGTGATAGCAATCGATCATATGCATCGCGTTATCAAACAGCAAGAGATACACACGCTCCACGTTGATGCCCATATAGCGCGGTATCATAAACGCGGCGATCTTGGCAGGGGTATCGAACGCGGGCGCCTCTGCCTTCTCGTCAAAGAGCTTGCCCGACGTGTAGCGCCGCGCGGTCTCGCCAAGCAGCTTCAGATAAAGCGCGGCGTTCTCCTTGATGCCGTCCACGCGGCACAGCATCGCCGCATCTGCCTCCAGCACACCCACAAGAGAACCAAACTCCTCGATCAAGCGATGCGCGAGATCGTTGGTGTCACAGCGCGGAATGATATAGTACAGCAGCATCTCAAGCAGCTCGTGGTCGGCAAGCCCCTTGCCGTCATTTTCCGTGAATCGCTGCTTCATACGGGCGCGATGCCCCGTATGCACGCCGCCTTTCCTCTCTTTTTCCATAAATTCGCTCCTTTTTTGTGCTCTTTTGCCTTCTTTTCTTATTCTATCACATTTTGTCAAAAAAAGCCACACCGTGCCAATAATTTTTTCTATATATTATAGTTGACTTTTGGACACGTCTGTTCTATAATGTGTTTGATGAAAAAATTTCCCTTTTTTAGCTTGGCGCAACGCCGGAAAGAACGGTATGGAACACGTAAAAAAGCGAAAAAATATTGACCTGACCGAGGGCCCCATTTTCGGCAAGCTCCTCGTCTTTATACTGCCCTTGATGGCATCCAACCTGCTGCAAACGCTTTACAACGCGGCGGATATGATGGTGGTGAGCCTGTCAAGCGAGGCAAATGCCGTGGGTGCCATCGGCACCACGGGCCCCTTCGTCAATCTGATCATCAATCTTTTCATCGGCTTTTCCGCCGGTGCCAACGTGATGGTGGCGCGCAATATCGGCGCAAAGGACGAGGAGGGCGTGTCACGCACGGTGCACACCTCGATCTGTATGAGCCTGATCTTCGGCGTGATCGCCGCGGCGATCGGTCTGGTCGTATCAAGACCCGTGCTCGCTCTGATGGGCAACACGGGCAATCTGCTTGACCTTTCGGTTGCTTACACGGCGATCTATTTCCTCGGCGCGCCCTTTATTTCGCTGACCAACTTTCTGATCTCGATCCTGCGCGCCAAGGGCGACACCAAAACGCCCCTGATCGTGCTTTCGGCGACGGGCCTGCTCAACGTTGTGCTGAACCTGTTTTTCGTGCTGGCGGTCGGGATGTCGGTCGAGGGCGTGTCGCTTGCCACCTCGATCTCCAACGCCGCTTCCGCGATCATCCTGCTTTGCGTTCTGATGCGCGATAAGGGCCCCTGCCGTTTGCGGCTACGCCGCCTGAGGATCCACCGCCGCGCCTTTGTCAGCATCCTGCACATCGGCGTCCCCGCAGGCATTCAGGGCGCGCTGTTCTCGCTTTCCAATATGCTGATCCAATCCTCGATCATCCGTGTCAACAACAATCTGAATCTCCCGAGCGACTCCTATCAGCCCGTGGTAGACGGCAGTGCCGCCGTGGGTAATCTGGAGGGCTTTGCCTATACCGCGACCAACGCCGTTTGCCAGGCGGCGATCACCTTCACGGGGCAGAACGCAGGCGCGGCAAAATACGAGCGCGTGTGGCGCGTGATGGGCGCTTGCTACCTGATGACCGTGCTTGTGGCGGCGGTCTTCAGCACCGTTTTGATCCTTTTGGCGGACCCGTTGCTCGCGCTTTACGGCGTGACGGGCGGCGAGGCGGGCTCGCTTGCGGCGATCGCAAGAGAAACAGCCCAAACACGACTGATGATCACGATCATCCCCTATTTCCTGCTTGCCTGCATGGAGGTCGGCAGCGGCGTTTTGCGCGGGCTTGGACGCTCGATTACATCGACCCTGGTGTCGCTTGCGGGTGCGTGCCTGTTCCGCATCGTTTGGATCTCCACCGTGTTTGAGCATTACGAAACGCTGGAGTCGATCTACATCTCCTATCCCATCTCCTGGATGCTGACCACGATCGCGCATCTGACGCTCTCGCTGCTCGCGCTGCGGAAATTAATCCGGCTGCGAAACGAGCATCAAAGCCTTGCGCAAAACTAAAATTTGCTCATATTGCGCTGTTCCTTGGTTTGTCGCGGACCAAACTCGCCAAAGGCGAGTTAGCTCAAGTTTGCCTTGACGGCTCAATGCCGTCAATTTGCTACGCAAATACCGCCAAACTTGGGCGGACCGCCGAGGACGTCTTTCCTGTTGCGGTGCCCGAAAAAATCTGCGGGCTTGCGCTTTCCTTGATTTTTTCGACCGCTGCAATGTTTGCCAAAGGCAAACTTGCAGTGCTCGGCGTAGCCGAGGACAAGCCACATCCTTAG
>JAGALS010000027.1 GCA_017625065.1 Clostridia bacterium
AACGCCTCTCTGTCCTTGAGCAGATAATCATCCTCGGAGGGGATCGAAACGATGCCGGGCTTAATGCGCTCGATCACGCCAAGTCTTGACTGCACGCGCTGCGTTCCGTCGGGAAGCTCCTCAATGACCTTGTGCTCAAAGGTAGGATACAGTCCGTTACGGCCTCCTACTGTTTTATACCAGTTGAAGTCCCAACCGATGATGCGGTCAAGCTCGTGATCGGCGTCGTTGCCGTCGCGAACAGCATTGGCAAGCTCACGGGAAATGTGCCCCTGATCTGCCCATTCCTGCAAAAGCTCACTCCAATAGCCGAAATGTACCGCGGGCATTCTGTCGGCTTCCTTGAAATGCAGGATATTCATCGTGCGTTCAATGTTATTCATTTTTATTCCTCCAATATGATATAAAGGCAGTCGCAGAACAACTGTTGTACTCATTATAACATAAAAAAATGCGTTTGTCTATGCGGTTTCCATTCTTTTTTAAAGGCGCTTTGCATGGAAACCCGATATCAAGCGTAGGCAGCAACTGTTTCGAAAAGCAGACGGGTTGTATATTTTTATAGGTTTACTTTTTTTAGCCGATATGCTATAATAAAATTGTATTCCATCGACTTTTTTCAAAAAAAAGGAGAACCCATCCATGAAACAACAACGCATGACTCTGCGATACAACGCCCCGGCGCCCGAGCGAAACGAGGACGCGCGCTACGCGACAGGAGAGGATGCTTGGCAGAATGATTCCCTGCCGCTTGGCAACGGCTATTTCGGTGCAAACATATTTGGCAGAACCGAGGTTGAGCGCATTCAGATCAGCGAGCCTAGTTTGGTCAATCCTTGGCTTAAGATACCAAAGGGGATCAGAGGCTGCCCTGCTGCCGGCGTGAACAGCTTTGCGGAGCTTCGCATCACACTGGGGCATACCGACCCCACCCAATACGAGCGCTCTCTTTCGTTGGATGATGCCTGCGCTTACGTATCCTATAAGCACGGCGGCGTGACCTATCAAAGAACGGCGTTCACCTCCTACCCCGACAAGATTCTCGCCGTCCGCTTTGGTGCAGACACCCCCGCATCGGTCACACTGAGCGTTGCTGCAACGATCCCCTTCCTTGGCGAATATACCGTCCAAGAGGGAGACGGACTTAGCAAAACAGGCACCGTTGCGATTGAAAAAGATGCCTTTATATTCGATGGGACAATGGACTATTTCGGTGTTGAATATTACGGCATCTTGAAGGTGCTCCATCACAGCGGCAAGCTGATCGCAAGCGAGTCGCAGATCCGCGTGGAAAACGCCGATGACGTGGTGCTGCTGTTTAGTTGCGACACCAATTACAGGCTTTGCGATCAGGTCTTTTCCGAGTCCGATCCCAAGGGAAAGCTGGCGGGATTTGCCGTAGACAAAGACGGTGTGCAGACAGTGATCGAGCGCGCCGCAGCACGCTCATTTGAGGATCTGCTTGCCCGCCATTTGAACGATTACAAGGCACTCTATACACGCACTTCGTTTCAAATTTCCAACAACGGTGACGAAAATTTGTACACGAATCAGTTATTGGAGCTCTATCGCGAGGGCAAGCATTCGACCTATCTTGAAGCACTGCTCTTTCAATACGGCAGATACCTGCTGATCGCCTCGTCACGCTCGCGCTTGCCCGCGCATCTGCAGGGTATCTGGAACGCCTATTGCGATTCCCCCTGGTCCTGCGGCTATTGGCACAACATCAACATTCAAATGAATTATTGGCCATCGGGCCCTGCCAATCTGTCGGAGCTTTTTGTTCCTTATATCAATTACGCCAAGGCATATATGAGCGCCGCAAGACGGCACGCGGACGATGCGATCAGAGCAAACTACCCCGAAAAGGACGCGGGCGATGAGCAAAACGGCTGGACGATCGGCACGGGCTGCTCGGCATATTACATCAAGGGCAGTAAAAAGGTTAGACATTCGGGCCCCGGAACGGGTGCGTTTACCTCGCTTCTGTTTTGGGACCATTTCGACTACACGCGCGATCTTGACTTCCTGCGCGATTTCGGTTATCCCGCGCTTCGCGGTATGTCGCTGTTCTTTTCCAAGATCCTTGTGAAAACGAACGGCAAATATCTGATCCAAAATTCGGCATCGCCCGAAAACGTGCACGAGGGCGCGTATTATCACACCGTCGGCTGCGGATTTGATCAGCAAATGGTGTACGAAAACTTCAAGCGCACGATCGAGGCAGCCGAGCTGCTTGGCATCACAGACGACTTCATCGAAGACCTGAAGGAAAAGCTGCCGCATCTTGATCCCGTTCTGATCGGCGACGACGGGCAGATCAAGGAGTATCGCGAGGAGACCACCTACTCCTCGATCGGCGATCCCAAGCACCGCCATATCTCACACCTTGTGGGACTGTATCCCGCGACCATCATCAACGACAACACCCCCGAATGGCTGGAAGGCGCCAAGATCACGCTGACCAACCGCGGTGACGTTTCCACGGGCTGGGCGGCAATACACCGACTCTTGCTGTGGGCAAGGACAAAGACCGCGCACAAGTGCCGCGATCTGCTCAATTCCTTCATTTTGCACAACCTCAACAATAACCTTTGGTGCTCGCATCCGCCGTTCCAGATCGACGGCAACTTCGGATATACCGCAGCCGTTTCGGAAATGCTGCTGCAAAGCCATTCGGATGCGATCACGTTGCTTCCCGCCATCCCCGCCGAATGGCAAACAGGTGCCTTCACAGGGCTTGTCGCCAGAGGCAATTTCGTCATTGACTGCACGTGGGAAGCGGGATGTATCCGTTCGGTACGCGTGAGTGCCCGTTCGGGCGGCGTGCTGAAGATCAAGCTCCCCAAAGCTCTGATCCCCGACGGCGAAGCCGCTGAAAGCGGCGTTTACCAAAAGGATATGACAACGGGCGAAAGCATTCTGCTCCATATATAAAACATTTGCCCCCTAACGGTCGATTTTTCGTACCGTTAGGGGGCTTTTTTGTCTTTTTTCTTTTTTACCGCAAATTTTCAAATCGCTTTCATAAACCGTCACTCACCGTGACATAATAACAGCAAAGAAACGCGTTTTTTTCGGCGTTCATTCATAGAGGGCGACCTTTCCCTTCTATAGAAAAGAGGTTTTTATGAAGATTCGTGTTGGAGCGCTTTTGTTGGCGCTGATCCTTTGTCTTTCCGTGTTCACCGCCTGCGGCGGCGGTGGCGATGCCGACGTGCACGTCTTTTATTACACCTACAGCGACACCTACGTGTCGACCGTACGCAGTACGCTGGACAGCAAATTGACCGAGGCGGGTGTGAGCTACCAGGATTACGACGGCAACGGTAACCAGACCACGCAAACAGAACAGATCCGCACCGCCATCACAAAGGGCGCGAAAGCTCTGCTTGTGAACATCGTCAACACGGGCTCGGACGATGCGGCAAACGAGATCGTGGGGCTTGCGCGTGACGCAGGCGTACCGTTGATCTTCTTCAACCGCGAGGTCAGCGACACCGTCATCAAAAGCTACGATAACTGCGCCTATGTCGGCACACGCTCCGAGGAAGCGGGGATTCTGCAGGGTGAAATGGTGGGCGAATATCTGCTTTCACATTACAACGCCGCCGATCTCAACGGTGACGGAGTAATCTCCTATGTCCTCTTCAAGGGTGAGGAGGGCAACAATGAGGCGATCTATCGCACCAAGTACAGCGTGGAAAAGGCAAACGAGATGCTGATGGCAGAGGGTAAAAAGCCGCTTCGCTTTTACGACACATCCAATAAAAACGGCTATCTTGTGGATCAGAACGGACTTTGGTCCTCCGCGGCGGCAAACGATTATATGAACACGATCCTCGCTTCCAACAACGCCGCCAACAAAAACATGATCGAGCTTGTGATCTGCAACAACGACAGTATGGCAGAGGGCGCGATCTCCGCCCTGAACGCCGCCGGCTATAACACGGGCGGCAATTCCCCCACCATTCCCGTTTTCGGTGTGGACGCCACCGAGGCTGCAAAGACCCTGATCAAGAACGGCAAAATGTATGGCACGGTGCAGCAGGATGCGGTCGGTATGGCAAACGCGCTCGCTTTGCTGACGGGTAACGCGTTGGACGAGTCCAAGGGCTTGATGGACGGCACAGAAACGCTTTCGGTTGACGATACCGTTCGCAAAATTCGCATACCGTATGGCAAATATGTCGGTTAAAGAGAAGCGTCCCTTGCTTGAAATGCGCGGGATCGTCAAAGAGTTCCCCGGTGTGCGCGCGCTGGATCGGGTGAATCTGACGGTGCGCGAGGGCAGCGTTCACGCACTGATGGGCGAGAACGGTGCAGGCAAATCCACGCTGATGAAGTGCCTGTTCGGCATTTACGAAAAGGATGCGGGTGAGATCCTTTTAGATGGGGAACGGGTCGAGTTTAAGAGCCCCAGGCAAGCGCTTGACAGAGGTGTTGCTATGGTGCATCAGGAGCTCAACCAAGCCCTGAAGCGCAGTGTAATGGACAACATCTGGTTGGGGCGCTATCCCACGCGGTGGGGCTTCACCTCCGAGCGGGAAATGGAGCAAAAAACGCGCACCGTGTTTGAGGATCTTGGACTTTCGATCGATCCAAAGCGCATTATGGGCACGATGTCGGTGGCAGAGCGACAAATGGCGGAGATCGCAAAGGCGGTCTCCTATAACGCGCGTGTCATCGTGCTGGACGAGCCGACCTCGTCACTCACTGAGGAGGAGGTCGGACACCTCTTTCGCATCATCCGCACTCTGCGCGAGCGCGGCTGCGGCATCATTTATATCTCGCACAAAATGGAAGAGATATTGCAAATTTCCGACGAGATCACCGTGATGCGTGACGGCGCGCACGTGGCGACCGAGCCTGCCGAAAATATGACGATGGAAAAGATCATTCGCTTGATGGTGGGGCGCGAGCTTTCGAACCGTTTTCCCGAAAAAAGCGCAAAACAAGGCGATACGGTACTGGAAATTAAGAACATCTCCTCTCGCTATACCAAGGTGAAGGACGTTTCACTGACACTCAAAAAAGGCGAGATCGTGGGACTTGCAGGGCTTGCGGGCGCGGGGCGAAGCGAGCTGCTGGAAAACATTTTCGGCATCTCGGCAAGAAGCTCGGGCGAGCTGTATCTCAACGGCAAGCAGATCTTTAACCGCACACCGCGCGAGGCGATCTCAAACGGGTTTGCCTTTCTCACCGAGGAGCGGCGTGCCACGGGTATTTTCGGCATTCTTGACATCACGGAAAACACGACCATCACAGCTCTGCGAAAATACCGAAGGTGGAAGCTGCTGTTATCCGACCGCACACGGCGTCTTGACACCGACAAAATGATCCACCGTCTTGCCGTGAAGACTGCCTCCCGTGAAACGCAGATCCGTACCCTTTCGGGCGGCAATCAGCAAAAGGTGATTTTGTCACGGTGGCTGTTGACCTCGCCGCAGATCTTGCTTTTGGACGAGCCGACGCGCGGCATTGACGTGGGCGCAAAATACGAGATCTATGTGCTTTTAGAGGAGCTTGCAGCGGCGGGAAAATCGATCGTGATGGTTTCAAGCGAGCTGCCCGAGCTGATCGGCGTTTGCCATCGCATTTACGTGATGTCGGGCGGTGAGATCACGGGCGAGGTGAACGCCTCCTCCACCACACAGGAAGAGATCATGACACTTGCCGCAAAAAACGTATAAAGCCGCAGACGGTATGAGTTTTTCGATACAAAGGAGCCAATTTAAATGAAAATCAAGATCATAGACAGATTCAAGGAAATGGACAAAGAGGAACGGCGCGTTTATCTGCGCGAGCTGCTGATCAACAATTCCCTTTATATCTTTTTGGTTGCCGCCATTATTCTGATCCAGTGTGTCAATCCCCGTTTTCTGTCCTTCCCCTCTATCATCAATATCATTTCCCTTTCCGCCGCCAATCTCCCCATTGCGCTCGGCATCGCGGGCGCTATTATCCTTACGGGCACCGACCTTTCTGCCGGGCGTATCGTGGGGCTTGTCGCGTGCGTATCGGCGGCACTGCTGCAAAGCAGCGATTACGTGGGTAAAATGTTTCCCAATCTTCAAACGATGCCCATTATCGCGGTCTTTCTCATCATTCTTGCCATCGGCGCTTTGGTGGGCCTTATCAACGGCTTTTGCACCGCGACCTTTCACCTTCACCCCTTCATCGTTACCCTTTCCACACAGCTGATCGTCTATGGCGCACTGCTGATGTTTTTGATGATCGGCAACAACAACGGGCAATCCCTGTCGGGGCTTGATCCCACCTATACAAATTTTATCAAGGGCAGCATTTTTTCGATTGGCGGTACACCTATCCCTAATTACGTATGGTACGTTTTGGTGATCACCGCGATCATGTGGGTGGTCTGGAACAAGACCGCCTTTGGCAAAAATATGTTTGCCGTGGGCTCCAATCCCGACGCCGCCAACGTGTCGGGCGTCAACGTGCGGCGCGTGATCATTCTGGTCTTTGTGCTGGCGGGTATGCTTTACGCCGTCACGGGCTTCATTGAAGCGGCGCGTATCGGCTCCAACTCCGCGGCAACGGGCCTCAACTACGAGCTGGACGCCATCGCCGCGTGCGTCATCGGAGGCGTTTCCTTCGTGGGCGGAACGGGCAAGATCAGCGGCGTCATTCTGGGCGTCGTGCTGCTTCGTCTGATCTTCGTGGGACTGACCTTTCTTGGCATCGATGCCAATATGCAATACGTCATCAAGGGTTTGATTATTTTGATCGCGTGCGCTATCGATATGCGCAAATATTTGGTTCGCAGATAAAGGAGTTTGCTATGAAAATAAAGGATCTCATCACAACAGAAGATTACACCAAAGAGGAGCTGCTGGATATCATCGAGCTCTCTCTCACGCTCAAGAAATGCGTAAAGCAAGGCTACTATCCCCCGCTGCTCAAAAACCGCACGCTCGGTATGATCTTCGAGCAAAGCTCGACCCGTACCCGCGTTTCCTTTGAGACCGCCATGGAGCAGCTTGGCGGCCACGCGCAGTATCTTGCCCCCGGGCAGATCCAGCTTGGCGGTCACGAAACGATGGAGGACACCGCCCGTGTACTTTCCCGTCTTGTTGACATCGTAATGGCGCGTGTGGATGCCCACGCCACCGTCGCAAATCTTGCTCGCACCGCCGAGATCCCCGTCATCAACGGTATGTCGGATTACAACCACCCCACCCAGGAGCTGGGAGATGCCATCACGATGTTTGAGCATCTGCCCGAGGGAAAATTCATCGAGGACTGCAAGATCGTTTTTGTGGGCGATGCCACGCAGGTCTGCGCATCGACGATGATGATGAGCACAAAGCTTGGTATGCAGTTCGTGCATTTTGGTCCCAAGGGGCATCAGCTCTCGCCCGAAATGCAACGCATCGGTGAGGAAAACTGCCGCATTTCGGGGGGCAGCATCACCGTGACCGATAATGAGGAGCAGGCACTTGCAAACGCCGATTTCGTCTATACCGACGTTTGGTACGGGCTTTACAACGCAGAGCTTTCCAAGGAAGAGCGCCACGCCATCTTTATGCCCAAATATCAGGTCGACAACGATATGCTCTCCAAGGCGGCGCCGCACGTCAAATTCCTGCACTGTCTGCCCGCGACGCGCGGCGAGGAGGTGCTGGACGAGGTATTGGACGGTCCTGCGTCGATCGCCTTCGATCAGGCAGAAAATCGCCTTTCCGCGATGCGCGGTATTCTGGTGTATCTCCTGCGAAACAGCCTTTCCGAGGAGCTTCGCCACGGTGCCGCAAAAGCGGCTTTGCTTGCGGATCTGTTCGAAATTTTGTAATACGAGGGCGGATTTATGAGTACAAAGGTCAAAAAATTCCGCCTGTTTGACGCGGTGCTGGCGGCGGTCTGCATCGTGCTGGTGGTGGAATCCTCCGCCCCTGCCGCCGCCATCGGCAACGCGCAGTTTTTCTGGTGGATCTTTTTGCTGATCGGCTTCTTTTTGCCCTACGGTTTGATCTCCGCCGAGCTTGGCACCACCTATGAGGGGGAAGGCGGCATTTACGATTGGGTCGAGCGCGCCTTCGGCAAGCGCTGGGGCAGTCGCGTTGCGTGGTACTATTATATCAACTTTTCTTTGTGGATGGGATCGCTTGCCGTGCTCTTTACCGACATTTTAAGTGTGCTGACGGGTCGAGATTTCCCACTTTTGCTGACCGTATTGCTGCAGCTCGCCTTTATCTGGATCGTCGTGATCATGAGCAATTACAAGATCAGCGAAAGCAAATGGATCCTCAACATCGCCGCCATTCTCAAGGCGTTTTTGATGCTGAGCATCGGCGGTCTTGGTATCTACGTCGCCATCACAAGAGGCTCGGCAAACGAATTTACGTTATCGTCCTTTTTGCCGTCCTTCACCTCGGGTGGGCTATCCTACGTTTCGGTCATTATGTTCAATTTCCTCGGCTTTGAGGTGGTCACGACCTTCGCTTCCGAAATGCAGAACCCCAACCGCGAGATCCCGCGCGCCATCGTGCTTGGCGGCTTCATCATCGCCTTTTTCTATCTGCTTTCCGCCTTTGGCATCGGTGTTGCCGTGCCCGTGGACGAGCTTTCGGCTTCGGGCGGTATTCTGGACAGCTTCAATCTCTTGCTTGGCGGAAATGGCGGCATTTTTCTCACCGTTGTGGGGCTAATTTTCCTATACACGTTGGTGGCGAACCTGCTTTCCTGGTCGCTTGGCGTGAACAACGTGGCGTGCTATGCCGCAGAGCGCAACGCGCTGCCCGCCTTCCTTGGCAAGCGCGACTCGCGCGGTTTGCCCATCGGCGCAAACCTCACCAACGGCATCATTGCATCGGCGATCGTTCTGATCGCGCCCTTTATCCCGAGTGAGGATGTGTTCTGGAGCTTCTTCGCCCTGAATATGATCACCCTTCTGCTCTCTTACGTGTTGCTGTTCCCTGCATTTTTGAAGCTGCGCCGTATGGACCCCGATATCGAGCGCCCCTTCCGCATAGGCGGCGGAAAAACACGCTTACTGCTGATGACCTATGTGCCGATGGTATTGCTCATTTTAGCCATCTTTTTCAGCATTATCCCCCTGAACGGTGCTGAAATTCCCGAAAAAATGCCCTTGCTGATCGGTACGCTGATCGCCGTTCTGGCAGGTGAAATCATTGCGGCGAGCGCGGCAGGCAAAAAAGGACAGCGAAAGAAACCCAAACGTATCACCGAGGGTGAATAAAAACGAGGTAACGGTATGAAAAGATTACAAGGAACACCCCGCATTGACGGCTTCCGTATGCCGGGGGAATTTGAACAGCACAAGGGCACCTATATGATCTGGCCCGAGCGCCCCGATAACTGGCGCCTTGGCGCCAAGCCCGCGCAAAGGGTCTTTGCCGAGGTTGCAACGGCCATTTCGGAATTTGAGCCCATAACGGTATGCGTTAGCGCCGATCAGTTTGCAAACGCGCGGCAAATGCTGCCCGCAGAGGTCCGCGTGGTGGAAATGTCAAGCAACGATGCGTGGGTACGCGATTGCGGTCCTAGCTTCGTGACGAATGGCAAGGAGCTTCGCGGCATTGATTGGCGCTTCAACGCCTGGGGCGGACTTGTGGACGGGCTTTACTTCCCGTGGGACAAGGACGATGCCGTCGCGCAAAAGATCTGCGAATTAGAGGATGCCGACAGCTACCGCACGGGGGGCTTTGTGCTGGAGGGTGGCTCGATCCACACCGACGGCGACGGCACGGCGGTGGTCACCGAGGAGTGTCTGCTCAGCGAAGGGCGCAACCCCCATTTTTCAAAAGAGCAGATCGAGGATATGCTGTGCAATTATCTGAACGTCGAAAAGGTCATTTGGCTCAGACGCGGCATCTATCTGGACGAAACAAACGGACACGTAGACAATATTTTCTGCTTTGCACGACCGGGCGAGGCGCTGCTTGCGTGGTGCGAGGACGAGAGCGATCCGCAGTATGAGATCAGCGCAGAGAACCTGAAAATACTGGAAAATGAAACCGATGCAAGAGGCAGAAAGATCAAGGTGCACAAGCTTGTTCTGCCCACGCCCGTGCTGATCACCGAGGAGGAAAGCGGCGGCGTGGATGCCATTGAAGGCACACTTCCCCGTAACGTGGGTGACCGCCTTGCCGCCTCCTACGTCAACTTTTATCTGGTCAACGGCGGCGTGATCTTCCCGATGTTTGGCGATAAAAATGATGAACGTGCAAGAAAAACGCTGGAAAAGGTCTTTCCCGATCGCCGTGTTGTCGGCATCTATGCCCGTGAGATCCTGCTTGGGGGCGGCAATATCCACTGCATCACCCAGCAAGTTCCAAGCGGAGGCAGATGATGGAGCCCCGTATCGTGATCGCCCTTGGCGGCAACGCCCTGGGCAAAACACCCGAAGAGCAGAAGGCGCGTATCGACCAGGTGTCAGGCGCTTTGGTGGGGCTGATCGAAAAGGGGTATGAGATCATTGTGACACACGGCAACGGTCCGCAGGTCGGTATGATCCAATCGGCGTTTACAAGCGGTGCGGCAAGTGACACAAAGGTTCCGCAAATGCCGCTTGCCGAATGCACCGCGATGAGCGAGGGATATATTGGCTATCACCTGCAGGCAGGGCTTTTGCGTGAGCTGCGGCGGCGCGGTATGCCGTGGGAGGTCGCCACACTGGTCACGCAGGTCGAGGTCGATCCAAACGACGATGCCTTTCAAAATCCCACCAAGCCCATCGGCGCGTTTTATACGAAAGAGGAAGCAGACGAGCTGAAAGCCAAAGAGCCCGATGCGGTTTTTGCGCCCGATGCGGGACGTGGCTACCGCCGTATGGTCGCAAGCCCGAAGCCCCGTCACATCGTGGAGATCCGCTCGATCAAAAACTTGCTGGACAACGAGTTTGTGGTGATCGCCTGCGGTGGCGGTGGCGTTCCCGTTGTGCGACACGGTGACGGCGATTTTGTGGGGGTGGATGCCGTCATTGATAAGGACCTTGCCGCAGAACGGCTTGCCGAGGAGATCAACGCCGACCACCTCTTTATCCTGACGGCGGTAGATCGTGTGGCGCTCAATTACGGAACACCGCAGGAAAAGCAGCTTTCCACTATGACAGTAGAGGACGCCACGCGCTATTGCAAGGAAGGACATTTCGCCCCGGGTAGTATGCTGCCCAAGGTGCAGGCAGCCATCGCCTTCGCGCAAAGCGCGCCCGGGCGCAAGGCGGTGATCTGCTCACTGGAAAAGGCTCCGCAAGCGCTTGACGGCAGCTCGGGTACGGTGATCACGGGAAATGCAAGCAAAACGGCAATGGCCTCATCTACACTTCAATATGCCGGACAAAGTTAGAAAAAGCGGCGCTTTCGCCGCTTTTTCTAATTTTATATATACATTTTCCAAATTTAAACATTGTTTTTTTCAGAATTATCGCTTTGTTTTCGAATTTGACATTAGAATTTTCCCAATTGCTCTTTTTTCGCCATACCATTGCTTTTTTGTGAAAAATGTGGTAAAATAAAATATATCATATTTAACGGGGAGATCCTTAATATGAAAGATGTTTTACGCGGGGCGCTCTGTACGCCCTCCCTCAAGGTCGCAGATGTGACATATAACAAAAATGTGATCCTGCAGCGCATCGAAGAAGCCCGTCAAAAGAGTGTCGGCATTCTTGTTTTCCCAGAGCTGTCGCTCACGGGTTATACCTGCGGCGACCTGTTCGCTTCAAAGGTACTGCTCTGCGCGGTCGAGGAGGCACTCTCGGAGCTTGCCGCAGCCACCGCTGACCTTCTGGTCGCCGTCGGCGCTCCCTTGGAGATCGCCGGACGTGTTTACAACTGCGCTGTGCTTTTATCGAATGGCGAGATCCTTGGTGTTGTACCCAAGACCTACGTCCTTGGCCCCGCTGAGCGCTACTTTGCTTCAGGCGCAGACCTCGCCGCTGGCGAGATCGAGCTTTGTGATTGCATCGTGCCCGTCGGCACAGATCTGCTGTTTACCGCGGCAGACGGTACCGTTGTGGGTGTTGAGATCTGCGCGGATCTGTTTGCGCCTCTCCCTTTGAGCACCGAGCAGGCTCTGGCAGGTGCCGAGGTGATCCTCAATCTTGCCGCAAGCAATGAAGAGGTCGGCAAGCGTACCTTCCGCCGTGATGCGGTACTGCAGCAATCGGCACGCACCTTAAGCGCTTATTTGTTTGCCAGCGCGGGATCTGATGAATCCACCGCTGATATGATCTATTCGGGGCATAGCATTGCGGCTCTTTGTGGCAGCACGGTCGCCGAGAACACCAAGTGCATCGACAGCGATTATCTGCTTGTGTTTGATATGGATCTTGGTGTCTTACGTTACGACCGCCGTCAAAGCAGTGCTTTTTCGGAGTGCATCGCCCGTTACGGCGTGAGCGCTTTCAGACATATTCCCGTGCCGTGCGCTCTGACCGATTCGGACGGCGCGCTTCTGAACACGGAGCGCCTACCCTTCGTGCCAAGCGACAAAAGCGAGCGGCTTGCGCGTTGCATTCAAATTTTTGATATGCAAGCAGCTGCACTTGCCCGCCGCCTTTCCATCACGGGAGGCAAGCTGACGGTTGGTATTTCGGGCGGACTTGACTCAACACTTGCGCTCCTTGTTGCGATCCGCGCGATGGAGTCGCTGAAGCTACCGCGCACCAATATCACCGCTGTGACGATGCCTTGCTTTGGCACGTCTGACGAGACTCTTACAAACGCCCTTGCATTGATGAAAAACCTTGGTGTGACCTCCAGGACTGTCGTCATCAAGGATGCTGTGCTGCAGCACTTCAAGGATATCGGTCACGATCCCACAGATTTTTCTGTCACCTACGAAAATGCACAGGCAAGAGAGCGCACGCAGGTGCTGATGGACATTGCCAACAAGGAAGGCGGCATCGTTCTTGGAACGGGCGACCTTTCGGAGGCGGCGCTCGGTTGGTGCACCTACAACGGCGACCATATGAGCATGTATAACGTCAACGCCGACATTCCCAAAACCCTTGTTCGCTGGATCATCGAAAGTGTTGCCGAGGCAGATCTGATGCCCGAGGCGACCGACGTGTTGCTCAAAGTATTGGACACTCCCATCAGCCCCGAGCTGCTACCGCCCGATGCAGTAGGCAAGATCGCGCAGAAAACCGAGGATATTGTGGGACCTTATGCGCTCCACGATTTCTTCCTTTACTATGCGATCCGTTATCAGTACACCCCCACCAAGATCTTCGAGCTTGCCAAAAAAGCATTCAACGGGCACTTTGACGGTGCTACGATCAAGAAGTGGCTGACCGTCTTCTTCCGTCGGTTTTTCACGCAACAATTCAAGCGAAACGCAATGCCCGACGGTGTGAAGGTTGGCTCTGTCAGTCTCAGCCCTCGCGGTGATTGGCATATGCCATCCGATGCCTCGGCCGCCTTGTGGCTTGCCGAGATCGAAGCGATCGAGACGTAACATGTCAAAAAAAGCTCCGCACGGTATCAAAAATTTGATACCGTGCGGAGTTTTTTGTTCAGATCTCCACGTCGATCCAAACAGGTATATGATCCGACAAGGGCATATAATAATCAGGGGCATAGCGATCATAGGTGCGTACGGCATCCTGTTCAAAGTCTCTCACCAAAATGTGATCGATCGCCTCGTCCGCCGCAGATGGCGTATAAGGCAGATAACCGTCAGGAAAGCAGTAATGGTGTCCGTTCCCCTCATCACGGTGCTCTACCGCCACATCATAGGCATGTGAAAACCCACGGGAAAGGGCATGCTGTACCGCAAGAGAAGCATAAATGGCATTCATATCGCCCATGAGCACGGCGGGACATTGATATTTCTGTTGATATTGATCAAGACAGTCGATGGCAAGCCCTATTTGATGCATCCGTGCCTCGTCCGAGAAGGGTTGATAGCTTTTTGACGCAGGATCGCTTGATTTCCACCATAAATGCGTTGTCATCAAAGCAAAAAGCTTTCCGCTTTGCTTCACGCGAAACACAGCTGCATTGTAGGACTTGGTTTTACTGTTATTAAAGCGCCCTTCACAACCCAAAACCTCCTCGGGGTAGATGAGAAACGTGGAATCTACCAGCTCGAAAAGATCGGTACGGTAAAGAATGGGGGTACGCCTGCCCCACAAAAGTGCATAAGGAAGCTCTTGCTCGGAAAACAGCTGCATCAGCTTATCCGCCATTTTATCGGTAACCTCCTGAAGCCCCAAAACATCGGGCTTTGTCTCCAAATAGTACTTCAAAAAGCCGGGCATGCGGGCATCGCAGCTGCAATCCAGCCCCTTTTCCTCCCATGCGGACTTATTACTGTCACACGCCCATTGATTGGTACTCATAAATCGCAATCTCATCATGATGATCGATCCCCTTTATCTTAAAACATTCCTTGCGATCAAGTATATCACACGCACCGCACCGATGTCAATCATAACATCAAATTTCGCTCAAATAACAAAACAAAAATTGAAAGCACTCCCACTTGACACCCGTTTTTAAAAGGTGTATAATAAAAATGTCTTCATCCAAGTGAAAGGAGTCCCCCATGAAGCATGTGGATATTTATACCGACGGCGCTTGCCGCGGCAACCCGGGGCCCGGCGGCTGGGGCGCGATCCTTGTGTACGGAAAGCACGAAAAAGAGCTTTCCGGGGGAGAGGCCCACACCACCAATAACCGTATGGAATTATCGGGTGTGATCGCCGCCCTTTCAGCCTTGAAGGAGCGCTGTGAGATCACGCTAACCACCGATTCCAAGTACGTGGCAGATGCCGTGAACAACGGTTGGGCGGCAAGCTGGCGCGCACACGGCTGGCGCAAGGGAGATAAGTCTCCCGCCCTTAATCCCGATCTTTGGGAGCAGTTGCTTGAGCTCCTGGAGCATCACGAGGTCACCTTTGTATGGGTCAAGGGGCACGCGGGGCATCCTTACAACGAGCGATGCGATCGCCTTGCCACCGCTTTTGCCGATACGTTTCCGACTCCCGTAAGCACACAAGAGCCGCTACAATCATAAAAGCCAAAGGGCGCCCGATCGGGCGCCCTTTGCTTTCACTTTTAAAAAAAGGAAGGCGCAAATGCGCCTTCCTTTTTTTATCAATAGTTGGGGCTGTATGCATCAAATGCGATCAAGTAGTAGGTGTTACCTGCATACTCGATTGCTTCGCCCTCAAATACAACACCATCCAGCAGGATGCCGCCTGCAGCCGATGCGCTCTCATCCGTTGCCTCAAGCATCGAGATTGCAGCTACATCGGGATCACCAAGCTGTGCCATCAGGGTATCCCAAATGCCGTCATCCTCGGTTACCACAGTGACCTGCCACTTGCTGTTGGGATTGTAATACTTGTAGTCGATCAGCTCTACCACATCACCGGCAGCAGAGGTCTGCAAGGAGACAACGTTGTCAACAAATTTACGCAGTACCTTTCTCTCGGAAACGGAGTAGGGAGAGAAGAGGTCCTTGCCAATCTGAAGCTTGTGATCGGCATCCTGTACGGTGCTGACCTTGTTCAGCGCCTCAATTGCCAGCTCGTAGATCGAGGTCGTCTTCTTGTTGTTGTTCTTCGCATACGCGTAGTAATCCACGCCGTCAACCGTCAGCTTTGCATAGCCGGAAGCAGCGATGCCTGCGGAATTCACCGTGAGGTCGCTATCCCAAACAGAGCCCGCAAAGTAACCAAGCTCCTCGTTTTGCTCATACCAAACAGGCTCGCCCTTGGCATTCAATGCCATATTAAAGGGAACGTCCTTCTCGCCGTTAGGCGTTGCGATCAAAGTGCCGAAGGTCAGCTCTGCGTTTGCCAAAGCACCGCCGGCGATCATACCAAGCAGGCTCTGATATCCTGCCTTGGAAACACCGGTGAGGAAGCGCAAGCCTGCGATCTCATCGTTCTTCATGCGAAGCGAAGGATCGGAGACCTGTCTCATATCCAACGTCAAGGGCTCAAACACGGCAACGTCGCCCTGAGCGAAGTCAACCTTCTGACCAACCTTGATCAGCATTCCCTTGGTGGTATCGCCATTGGTCACAACGCCGTACCAACCGAACATATTGTCTGCACACACAGCATCGGTCGCCTTGGGTGCCACCATCGTGCAAGCGCCCGTTACAGTACCGTGAGCATCCAGCAGCTCATCGCCAATAACGAACTGAACGCCCTTGCCCTCGGTCGAGAGGCCAAGGTGGTTGCGATAAGCACTGCCGATCATCGCCTCAAACAAGGGCATAACCAAACGGTTGCCGGCAGGATTCAAAAGGTTGAGACCGTTGAATTCCTGTGCGTAAAGCGACTTGTAGGTATCGTCGCCCATAAATACGGGCATATCCTTATTTGCGCGGATCGCGCAAACGCGGGTGTCATTCAGAGACTCTGCATATGTAGCCAATGCAGTATTGTAAGCATCCTCCTCCCAAGGAGTGACACAAACGATCACGGCTTCGGGGTATTTTGCCATCAGACCGTCAACGACCGTCTTGACCGCACCGTAATATACGGTGGGATCATTGGTGTTGAGCACGCCGACCGGAACATTGGAAAGCAAGTCGTTCTTGCCGCCCGAAAGGATCACGACATCGGCACCGTCGACCATATCGTTGTAGCTTTCTGCAATAGAGGGAGCACCGGTAATGGCCGCCATCGTGCTGCCATTCATGCTGTAATTGTAGTACAGCATATCGTAGCGGCTTGCAAGCAAGGAGAGCCATGTGTTCTCATCGCCGGTCGCGCCGCCGCGCAAGTAGTCATCGCCGATCGCAACGATCTTCTTGCCGTTTAATATATTGTAGGAACGAGCGGTATCGGTGTCACCGACATAAACAATGGGAGGAACGACCGAGCCGTTGATCATATTGCCGCTGCTGGCAACCGTCATACGGAGATATTCCTTATCCTCTGTGGTGGTATAGGTGAAGACCATCTTTCCGTCCTTCACAGCTGCTTCGCGATCAGCCTTCGTAGCACCTGCAACACCGCCCGCAACGGGAGTTGTGATCATTCCCGCATTGACTCTGCCGTCATAATTCGTGCCGTCAAACTTGCCGAATGCCAACGCTTCATTATCAACAAATCCGTCCGCACCGGCATTTGCATCGGTCACATCCACAAAGGTGACCTTCGTGCCCTTGCCGTAAACAGCAAGCACATCGCTATAGCGATAGCTGTCAAGACCGCGAGCAGGGGTTCCGTCCGCAGGGTTGATCGCACCGACGTACCAAGGGATCATATAGATCGTTCCGTCGATCGTGGGATCGTAGCCGGCTGCCTTCAACACGGGAGCCAAATTATCTGCGTTGTTTTCTACATAATGAATAACGGGAGTCGCATCATCGCTCACACAGTAGGACAGGCGAACGATCTCGTTATCATAAGAGGTCGTATACGCATAGGTCTGCGCGCCGCTTTCCTCATCGACGGTCAGCCAAGCGCTGTTGTTATCGCCGCCGGGGCAACCGTAGATCATTTCCAAGCGGCCGTCGTCTGCCACTCTCCAAGCGGAGAACACATACACGGCCTCATCAGAGGTCATGCCGGAAAAGCTGATCGTCGTGCCCGCATTGGGAACCGTAATGGGTGCGGAATACACATATCCTTCAGCACCGTTACGGATCTTGTTTGCAAAGCCCTGCTCCTCAAGATAGGAGCCGACGTAGCCGTTCATCCACAGCACGTTCTCAACAGCACCCTCTTCAAATGCAGGTGCATAAACGTAGATGGCGGGGCACTCATCGGGGTTGCTTGCCAGGGTGCCGTCCGCCTGACCGCCATAGCAGCCAAAGCGAAGCGCCTCGTTATCCTGCGTGGTGGTGTAGGTGTAGGTCACCGTTTGAGCAACGGCATCGTAGCTGTAGTTAGCAGCGGGATATGCCGTGCCGTTATTGGTGTAGCCCGATTTGAGATTTACACCGACAAGGTTCTGCTCCCAAATGTTTTCAGCGGTCTCTACCCAAGAGGTGAGGAAGCAGTAATCCTCGCCCATCAGCATGGGATCGCCGTTTCCATCAAGGACTGCCGGCTCGCTCCAGACGAGGGTCGTGCCCGCCTTGGGAATGATCTTGATCGCAGTGTAATAATAAGCCTGCTCCCAAGAGCCGTCGTTCACGGCTGTCCAAGGCTCTTCGCCGTCGGGGGCAGTCTCAGCCAGCACGTAACCGGGCTGCCAGCCAAGTTCCTGGATCGTTCCGTCCTCACCAACAATGATCTCGTTGGCGATCGTTTGCTCGGCTCCCACAGACAATGCCGCAAAGGGCATCACGCCGATCGCCATTGTCAGAACAAGGAGAAGGGCCAGGAGTCTTTTACTTGTGCGCTTCATGAATTTAACCTCCATAAGCAATTTATTTCGGCACACGAACCGTGCCTACGCGTACAGACTCTATAGAGTCACATCATTATTGTACCATACAACCCCAAAAAAGTAAATAGTTTTTTTACACAAAATCTTTTCAAAAAATATATATAATGTGAATAAACACGCGCGACACACGAATGCGCGCGGATCACGGAAAAGCTTTGTGCCGCAAGGGGCGATCCCAACGTCAAGCTCAGCCAAGCGGCTCGAAGTCGTCAGCACCGTGCAGACAGATGGGGCAGACGAAATCCTTTGGCAAGGGCTCACCCTCATACACATAGCCGCAGACACGGCAAACATAGCCCTTCTTCTTTTCGGACTTCGGCTTCACTCTGTTGTAATAGTCGTCATAGGTCATCGTGGGCGCATCGCCGATCACCTGCGCATCGCTGATGCCGCAAAGGAACATCCCGTGCGTGCCGAGATCCACGTATTGCTCGACCTCAAGCGATAAAAAGGCATTGACGTAGTTCGGCAAAAGCGCAAGTCCGTTTGCGGTGCGAAGCACGTCAAAATCGCGGAATTTCTCTACCGTTCTGCCGCTTTTCATACCAAACTGCTCAAAAATCGAGAAGGGTGTATCCACAGAAAGGCAGTTGACGTTCATCCTTCCCGTTCGCAGGATCATATCGTGCGTGAGACCCGATTTGTTGATCGTCACCGCCACACGATTGGGCGTATTGGTGATCTGTGTCACCGTGTTGACGATCAGGCCGTTGTCCTTCTCGCCCTCCTTCGCGGTGACCAGATAGAGCCCGTAACCAATGCGGAACAGTGCCGTCGGATCCACTTGCCCGTCATCGGCTTTTGTAACGCCTTTTGCCGAAAAAGTGGGGAAAACAAGCCCCGTTTGAGGGCTAATTTCGTTTTGCTGCTTCGATTTGCTCTGTGTCTGATGCATAAAAACCTCCATAATAGCATTTAAAAAAGCATTGCCCGTTTCGCCGTCGCGTAAGCGGCAAATCATAAAAGAGTCATACGATAAACAGACCCATATGCAATGTGACTTGCACACGGGCCTGCTATGTTATTTTGTTTGATCCAAATATTCGCGGATCTTCAAAAAGGTCTCGTCGCTGATATCGTGCTCGATCTTACAAGCATCGTTCAAAGCAGTCTCTTGCGAAACGCCCAAGCGCATCAGCACCTCTGCAATGATGCAGTGGCGCTCATACATACGTTTTGCAACGTCCTCGCCCTTTTGCGTCAGAGCAAGCCCGCCGTTTTCCGCGGTGGTGACAAACCCCTCGGCACGCAGCTCGCGCAGCATCACGCTGACGGTGGGACGGGAAAAGCCCAGTGCCGTACACAGATCGACTGCACGTATCTTTTCTTTTTGATGCGAGAGCATATAGATCTGCTCCAGATAGTTTTCGCCCGATTCGTGGATCGACAAAGCTATCCCCCCCTTTTTTTATTCGTCAATTTCTTCGGTTTCCTCGGCTTCGACCAAAATGGTCAGCTTGGTCACGCGCTCCTCTTCCATATGAGCCACGATGACAAAAAGATTACAGTAACGGAAGCTGTCACCCACGTGAGGATCGGCCTCAAGCATCTCGATCGCCCAACCGCCCATCGTGGAATATTCGCAAGCAAAATCGTTCGGCTTATCAAAGCCGATCTCATCAAAGCAATCATCGATGTTCATATCACCGATGACCTCATAGGTGTTCTCGCCTGTAGAACGGCATTCGGTCACGATCACGTCGGTATCGTCCCAGATGTCGCCCACCAGCTCCTCCAGAATATCCTCCATGGTGACCACGCCAAGCGTTCCGCCAAACTCGTCAATGACGATGGCAAGGTGCATCTTCACCTCACGCATTTTGGCAAGCGCGGCGGGCAGCTTCATGGTCTTGTGGAGCTTGCAGGGCTTCATCAAAAGCGCGCGGATATCGGGCTTTTCCTCCTCAAGCGTCGCCTTATAATAGCGTGTCAAAGACAAAATACCGATAATGTTATCAATGCTATCCTCATACACGGGCAGGCGCGAGAATTGCGCGGTATCCGAAAGAAGCGCCTGGATCTTTTCCTCTTCATCGTCAATATCCAGCGCGGTCATATCGATACGGGGTGTCATAATTTTCTCCACGGTATTGTCGTGGAAATCAAGTGTGGATTGCAGCAGCTCGCCCTGCTCCTCGTTGATGACACCCTCTTCCTCGACGGTGTCGATGATGGAAACAAGCTCCTCCTCCGTGACGGTCGCCTCGGAAACGTCCTTGCCCCACAGCTTACGCAAAGCAAACAGCAGCGCCATCACGATGGCAACGACGGGGCTGAGAATGATCGTCAGGACACGGATGGGGATCGCGACCCAGCGCACCACCGTATCGGCGTGCTGCTTGGAAAGCGTTTTGGGAACGATCTCACCGCAGATCAGGATCACAATCGTAACAACAATGGTGGCGATCGTGGATGCAAGTCCCACGTTTCCGGGGAAAAGACTCATCACGATCAGAGTGGTACAGGTGGTCACCGCGATGTTCGCAAGGTTATTACCGATCAGAATCGCGGAAAGCGCGGTCGTGAAATGCTCGGTAATATTGTGCGCGAGCCTTGCGGTCTTGCTGCCTGCATCCGCCGCGCGGCGCAGGCGCATCTTGTTGGACGCGTTAAACGCGATCTCGGAAGCCGAGAAATAAGCGGAAAGGCAGATCATGACAAGGATCACAACGTATGCCCACCACATCGATGCAAAATGCTGTTGGAACGTCATGCCTCCACCTCCTGTTCGGTGGCCGCAAGTCGCTGTGCCAGATCCTCTTCATCCAAAATATGTACAATAACCTCGGTTACGCGTAAATCTTGTACCGTCTTGGCGGTAAATTCCAGATCACCGTACAGGAAGGACTCCTCCTCCACGGGCAAATGACCCAGTGTTTCAAGCATAAAGGACAGGATCGGCTTTGCCGCAACGGCACGGGGTGCCTGACCGATCCCCATACGTTCATAGGCATTGCCCATCAGCATATGCGTGTTGATCAGATACTTATTGCCGCCAAGGGCCTGGAAGTTCTGATCGACGATATCCTCTTCGTCAAAGATCTCTCCTACCAGCTCCTCCAATATATCCTCAATGGTCACAAGACCAACGATCTTCTTGTCTTCGTCCTGCACCATCGCCATATGGCGCTTGTGCTGGCGCATATCGGTCAAAATATCGTCTATTTTTGCCGATTCCTTCACAAAATAAGGGGCGGCAAGCACAGAACGCACCTTCACACGCGGATTTCTGCGGTATTCGGTCAAAAAAGAGCGAATACGCATCGTACCGACGATGTGATCAGGGGTTCCGGAATAGACGGGGATACGGGAATGGTTTGTGCTTCGTATCGTTTCCAGGATCTCTGCGGTCGAGGCGGCAATGTTGATCACCTCGATATCCTTCGCCATGGTCATAATATCGCCCATAACGGTGTCGCCAAACTCCAACGCGGACTTCAGCAGGTCGCCCTGCTCCTCATCCACAACGCCCTCTTCCTCGACGGTATCGATGATCTCGATCAGCTCATCCTCGGTGATCGAGGGCTCGGGCTCCTTGCTTGCGAACAAGCGGGAAGCGGTACTTGAGATCAAACCGAAAAATGCCGAAAAGGGAGTGAGCAGCTTCATCAGAAGGCGAAGCGAGCCTTGAAAAAACATCGAGACCGATTGCGCGCGGTCGTTGGCAAAGCTTTTCGGGATCATCTCACTGAGCAGGAAAATGATCGCCGTGCTCGCCGCACTGCACGCAATGGAAAAGCCGAACGAATTGATGAAATCGTCGCCCTTGCCGAACTGCGTTTTCATAATTTCGGTCGCGATAATGGTGAAGACCGATGCACCCGCGATCTTTGTCACGTTGTTGCCGACTAAAAGCGTGGTCAGCGCCTTGTCGAATTTGTTCAGCACATACATCACGCCCTTGGCGCGACGGTTGCCATCATCTGCAAGTGTTTTGACCTTGATCTTGTTAACGGCAGAAAATGAGCTCTCTGTAGCGGCGAAATACGCGCCGCCGATCACACAAATTGCAAACGCGATCCATAAGGGTATACTGTCCATGGGGAAAGAAACCAACTCCTTACCTCTTTTTTATACTATCCCATAATAGTATTAAATGACATTATAGCACGTTTGTGTGTCATTGTCAAGCAAACCAAGAAATTTAGTGAAAAAGGGCTGCGCCGATGGCGCAGCCCAAAGAGTCAGTCTCTGATGCCGTAATTTTCGATCACGTAATCCATATCCTTGTCACCTCTGCCCGACAGATTGATCAGCACAGAGCCGTGCTCCATCTGCTTTGCCAGCTTCATGCCGAACGCGACGGCGTGGGAGCTTTCAATGGCGGGGATGATGCCCTCCATACGGGCAAGCTTGAAGAAGGCGTCAATGGTCTCCTCGTCGTCGATCACGTCGTATTTCACGCGGCCGATCTCCTGCAGGAAGGCGTGCTCGGGGCCGGACGAGGGGTAGTCCAGACCGCTTGCCACCGAATACACGGGCGCGGGCTCGCCGTTTTCGTCCTTGAGCATAATGCTGTTAAAGCCGTGCATCACGCCCTCGGTACCGTACTTCAGGCTGGCGGCGTGATCGCCGAGCTTGGGGCCTCTGCCAAGAGGCTCGACACCGTAAATATCCACGGGATCGTTCAAAAATCCGGCAAACAGTCCCGCCGCATTCGAACCGCCGCCCACACACGCCACGATAGCGCTGGGCAGGTGGCCCGTCATTTCGATGAACTGCTCTCTTGCCTCGATACCCACAACGCTTTGGAAATCGCGCACCATCATCGGGAACGGATGGGGACCCAGCACCGAGCCGATGCAATAGATCGAATCCTTATATTCCTTGCTGTATGCGTCAAAGGCGGCATCAACGGCTTCCTTCAAGGTCTGCAGGCCGTGCGTGACCTCGACCACGTTCGCACCGAGGATCTTCATACGCGCCACGTTGGGTGCCTGCTTTTTGATATCCACGCTGCCCATATAAATGTCACATTCAAGGCCGAAATACGCGGCGGCGGTCGCAAGCGCGACACCGTGCTGACCGGCACCCGTTTCGGCGATCACCTTTTTCTTGCCCATATACTTGGCAAGCAGCGCCTCGCCCATACAGTGGTTGAGCTTATGCGCGCCGGAGTGGTTGAGGTCCTCGCGCTTCGCGTAAAGCTGGACCTTGCCGCCAAGCGCGTCGGACAGGCGCTCCAGGTGCGTAACGGGCGTGGGTCTGCCCTGAAACTCCTTGCGGATACGGCGCAGCTCGGCGATGAATTTGCGGGATTGGCAAATGGAATAATACGCCTCGGTGATCTCAGCCATCGCAGCCTTCAGCTTATCGTCCACGTAAACGCCGCCGTACTTGCCGAAATAACCGTTCTTGTCGGGATAATTGTTAAAATATGTATCAAATTCGATTCCGTTGCACTTCATAATATGCATCCTCCGTATGTAAAAATATGTGTGTTCAAAAAATCAAAATGTACGAAAATTCCGCCATCGTGTTGCCAAAATATACACCGTGCACCTCCAAAAAAACAAAAATCCCTTGACAAAGACAGACTCCTCCGTCTTTCTCAAGGGCGATCAAAAATCGCGGTGCCACCTTGATTCACGGCGATCGCCGTGCACTCATCGGGATACTGACATATCCCCGACCGTTAACGCACGTCACACGTTGCGAAATACTCGGCACCATCGCCTTTGTTCCGCACCCTCAGCGGTCCATTTGCCATTCAGCTTCCAACCCGACTTCCAGCAACGCGGGCTCTCTGTGTGGGCTTGAAGGGCTTTATCTCCGCCTCAACGGTTTGATACATCCAAGTATAGCACACCCACGCCGACTTGTCAATAGTTTTCAAAATTTTTCCCTTTCACGGCACTGGCAAGGGCTATGCCCTTCCCGCCGCCTATATCATTGTTAAAATATAAACATAACTGTAAAATTTTCACGATAATTTTGGTCAAAAATCAATAAAACCTCTTGCCCGATTTGTCAATATCGCCGATAAAAAATAAAAGCATTGACATTCCTCTTCGAAAGTGCTAGGATTAAGGTGTAATCTATATTTATAAAGATGTAGGCGTCGGGCTTGCCCAACATCCACGACCATCTTAAGGAGGACTAGAAAATGAAAAAAGTGTTAACCTCTGTGCTGGCGTTACTGCTGGTGCTCGGCACGCTGCTTTCTCTGTGCGGCATTCTTTCTGCCTGTAAAAAAGAACCCACAGACGATCCCGTCGATACGCCGACCACACCGGAAGAAACAGTACAGCCGACCTGCTCACACGCGGTCACACAGCTGACCAACGTACGCGAAACATCCTGTGCACGCGCGGGCTATACCGGTGATACGGTCTGTACCGCCTGCGGCGCTGTCGTGCAAAGCGGTCAGACCATCCCCGCTCTGCCCCACACGATGGATGCGGGTCTTTTGACCAAGCTTTCCACCTGTATCGATCACGGTGTGACCACCTTCACCTGCCGTGAGTGCGGTTGGAAGAACAACACCACCATGGAGCTTGTGGCGCATCAGGACATTTTCCACGATGCAAACGACAGCCACACCCATACCCACACCTGTGCGACCTGCACCATTAATAATTATGAGGAGCACGTCCCCAAGGATGCAGGTATCCATTACGATGCCACCTGTACCGAGCCCTCTTATACCCTGCACACCTGCAAGGATTGTGAAGGCGTATATAAGGTTTGGGACTCCGACGACACCATCCTTGGTCACAATTGGCCCAAGGATGCCGACAACAAGGAGGTCTGGCAGATCACCGAGCCGACCTGCTGCGCTACCGGTCTGAAATCGCGTGAGTGTCTGCGCTGCGGCGAGGAAGAGAGCATGACACTCAAGGTCGCCCCCAACGCGCACAATTATGTGGAATTTGCCCGCGACAACGCCACCTGCGTTGCCAAGGGTACGATCTACTATGAGTGCCAGAACGCCGGCTGCAGCGCAGAAACCACCAAGGAGATCCCTGTCAATCCCAACGCGCACAATATGACTGCAGAGACCACACCCGATGGCTGGACCACCGATGCTTGCCAGAACATAGGCTGTACCCATAAGGTCAAGACCTACACCGCCCCCGCCGACAAGAAGGAGGCATCCGTCACCACTGAAAGCATCGCCGACAGCGTCGCCGAGGAGCGCACCTTCGAGGTCAAGACCTCGGATGCCAGTGTGCAATTCCCCACCGAGGTCATCTCTCAGATGGTGAGCAATAACAGCGAAAAGGTCGACATTCAAGCAGGTGTTGCCGATGCCGACGACAAGGACACCCTGCTCGCAGCTGCCACCAACCTGGATGCTGCCCAAAAGGAACGCCTTGAAAACGTAGATATTTTCAACTTCAGCGTTTCCGGCATTACAGGAAACTTCAATGCAGCGGTAACAGTCACCATTCCCTACACGCTGAAACAGATTGAAGGAACCAATGACTACGAGGACCCCAACGGTATTCAGATCTGGTACGTCAAGACAGACGGCAGCGGCATTGATTGCTTCGAGAACGTTGTGTTCGTACCCAACGAGGGTAGCACGACCGAAGGCTACGTCACCTTCACCACCAACCACTTCTCCTACTATGCAGTCGCTTACGAGGAAACGCAGGAGGCAAAATGCCGCCGCGGCGTTCACCGCTGGCTGCCCACGACGGAGGATGACAAGGTTGCCCCCACCTGTACCGACTACGGCTACACGGTTAAGGAATGCGACACCTGCCACGCCATCATTTATGATGATCTGGTTGACAAAAACAATCACGACTACAGCGATCCGGTCGACCCTGTGCTGAGCTGCACCGAGGGCGGATACGTCGTCAAGATCTGCCGCAACGAGGGCTGCGGCCACACCGTTAACATCGAATACCGCACTCCCCTCGGCCACACGCTGAGCGGCGCTGCCACCTGTACCGAGGATTCGGTCTGCACGCGCTGCAGCAACATCATCACTCCCGCGCACGGCCACGAATGGGGCGATTGGATCACAGTCTTTGAGCCGACCGCGACCAAGAGCGGTCTGCGCCGCAAGAACTGCCCCAAGTGCGGCGCGATCGAGGATGCCAAGCTTGCGGCAACCGGCACCGTACAGCCCGTTTCCTTTGAATCCTACGAGGATATGATGGAGACGATGCTCGAGACCGTGCTTGCCTTCCACAACGGCAAAATGACGATGGTCGTGGGCGCCGAGGATGACAGCAGCACCATCACCATGGACATCAAGGTGAAGGAAGAGGGTGAGTCCTACCTGATGCTCATCGACATCACCCAAAACAGTGTTGTCGTCACCGAAAGCACCTCTCAAATCACCGGCGAAACCACCCGCACCGAATATCCGTACGAAAACTACATTCAGTTTATGTACCGCAACGGTGTGACCGTGTTGACCGACAAGCGCGTTTCCACACATCCCTCCTCTATGTTTAACAGAGACACCCAGGACATCTACACCGATCTGGAATCCGCGTTTATGCTGCCCTATGAGCTGATGCTCAACTATGCAAAGCAGAACTTTGACCTGTATGCACCGACTGTTGAGGGCTCTTTGCAAAACATTCCCACTGTTTTGCGTATGGCTGATGCGCTGGCAGGAAGTGCTGTCAACGACATCCTCAAGGAGATCGGCTCCACCTACACGCTTGGATCTCTTGCGGATCTTTATGACAAAACACAGACCGTTTACACTTACCTCGCTTTGACCCTCGGCTTTGGCACGACGATGGACCTTGGCGACGTCACGATCCCCACCGCAAACGACTTTATGACGGTGATCGGCGGCTTCTCCAACGTGACGACCGATGCTGCCGGCAACAAGACCTACACCATTGACTGCGCCGCACGTCAGGCAGAGCTTAAGGCGATCCTTGGCTGGATCGAGGCACACGAGAACAGCTCGCTTGCTTCTGTGGTATGGACCCTGCTTGGCAAGGAGGTCCAGACCTACTATCCCGACGTGACCGATTGGAATGCATTTTTGAACAAGATGAAGAGCACCTATACCGGCACGATGCTGGTCAAGGATGCCTTCAACACCGCCGTGAATATGCTGGAGCGCAAGGGCATTTGCACGATGCAGGAGCTTTACGACCTTATGGGTACCTTCCTGTCGCAGAACGGCGAGCCCGTCGACGTGGAGAAGATGATCTCCGAGAACTGGAACTTCACCCTCAATGAGCTCGTTTCGGAAATGGGTATGAACGATCTGGATGCCTTCTACACCCAGATGAATCAGTACCTCACCACCGCCAAGCTTGGTGAGCTGGTTGTTGGCTATCGCTACGAATACAATGACCCGATACGTCCGTCCAACGGCACTCGCGTTGACGTCACGCTTACCGAGCGTGTTGCTGACATCAAGGATCAGCTCAACCGCAACACCGTAACCGGCAACTTCTCCTTCACGCTGGATGCCGAAGGCCGTCTGCTTGACATCAACATCGATATGGACGTGGATTACACCGCTGTCGACGAAGAGGACGATATGGTCGGCGGTGAGATCACCCTGAAGCTGGAGCGCGACGACAATATCGTGATCGAGCTGCCCGCAAATCTGCAGCCCGTTTCCAACATCAAGCTGCAAAGCGTATTTGACAACGACGGCAATATGCTGATCACCGTTCCCGAGGGCTTTGAGTACACCTTCGAGACGGGCGGCTATGGCGAGATCGCCCTCTCCGAGCTGATCGAGAAGGACGAGGAAATGTCTGAAAAGCTCGGCGTTACCGTTTACGTTCTGAAGTCCGCTTACTGGGATCAGACCGTCGAGGTCGGCGAATATATCCTTTATAACAATAAGTACTACACCTGGAAGCACACCAGCGATGTCGTTTCCGAATCCTACCGTAAGATCGTTAAGGAAGCGACCCTTGCACAGATCGTTGCCGATCCCACCACGGCGCTGACCGACGCAACCAGCTACGCGCCGGGCTATCTCAACGGCAACCAGGTCACGCTGTACAACACGCTGCTTGGCAGATACGCCTTCCAGCAGAATGGCACCTGGTATCTGGTGAAATCCAGCGAACACAACTGGAACAACCAGCTGCAGAACTATGCCACCAATATCACAAGCTACGTTGCGCTTTCCGATGCCATCGCCGATATGCGCCTGAGCAGTATGGAGAGCTGGGGCAATAGCGTCAAAAACGAGGATGGCGATCCTATCCTCGTGCACAACACCAATCTTTCGTTGAACGTGACCGCATGGGGCACCGAGACCGTCAGCACTTACGCCTATCTTAACAACAACGGCGATCTTGTTCTGACCTATTGCGAGCAGATCAACACCGTATACGATTACTATTACAAGCTTACCGAGGAGATCCCCGCCTCCGCTCTGCCCGACTATGACGAAACAGAGATCTGGGAGGAGCGTCTGGATTCCGATAGCGATCTGAGAGATCTGCAGGGCAATCCCATCACCGAGGATCTTGATTCGATCGAGCTTTATCGCAAGGTTCCCACCTATTATGTTAAGGTCAACAACAACACCTATGCGGGATTCACATACGAGTATGACTTCATCACCGCGGAGGGTGTCGAGCTCGTAGCCTCCCTGCCCTCCTGGATCAAGACCGATTTCAACGAGGCAAGCTCGCAAAAGACCGTCAACCTGCCCGATGGCAACAAGCTGTTCGTCACGGGCGAAAAGCCCTACCACGGTGAGGGCGCCAAGGGTGAATATGACAACATCGCCTATGGCTGGGCAAAGACAAACGGCATTTACGTGCAGGCAGTGGCGCGCTACTGTGAAGGCAAGCTGATCGAGGTCGTTTACCGCAGCGATTACAGCAGCAAGAGCGACGTTGCTCTGTCCGAGCGCACGCTGAGCTTCAACAAATACATTGACCTTACACAGTACCTCACCAAGACAGGCGATAACACCTACCGTCTCAGCGCTTCCTTCTTCACCCGTATGCAAGCGCTTTGCCCCGATGCGGGCGACAGCTACTGGCTGCGCGTGATCGGCAAGCAGACCGTTAGCGGTGTGGAATATGAATTCGAGGGTGCCGTCGGTCTTTACGAAAAGGCACGCACCATCGCCTTGAACAACCGCGGCGATCGCAATGAAAGCTCGGCTGATTGGTACGACCTGTTTGACAGCAACAGAAATGGCGCTATGTTCAGCATCATTCCCGGCAGCTTGACGGGTGACGCAAGCTCGATCACCGTACGCCTGAACAACGGCGACAGCATCGATATCTCCTACTCCTGCGACAACGGTCTTTACCCCGTCACGGACGGCATCATTCCCAAAAATGATGCAAAGAGCGAAGAGACCGGCCTGCCCATTTACAGCGCCGTTACCGGTCACGACACCAACACCTATGTCTACCAGGGCGGTAAATATTATTACTACAGCACTTACCCCACCTACGATTCCATTCAATACACCACACTTGATTCGATCAAGCAATCGATCGCAAACGATTGGTTCCTTTCCGAGCTGTCTTACAAGTTCGACTTCACCGATCAGAGCAACGGCACTACCTATCCCGTATATGAGGCAGAATTCGACTTTGCTTCCGACAATGCTTACAGCTCCTATGATCTGAGTCGGATGTACGTGCTCATCAAGGAAGGTCAGCTTTATGTCCTTTCCGGCGCTGTGATGGTAAGCGAGTCGCTGCTCCAATTCGAGGCAATGGTCTCTCCTGCCGATTACTTTGCGGCAGCTGCTGCGCGCATCGAAGTGGTAGAAGACGTTTCCGGCTGGAGCTACAACACCATTATGGTCAACGGCCAGCAGATCCACGTTAACTACAGAAGCATCCTTTACTTCAACGACTACAAAGAAGATGACGGCGAGATCGCCTGCACGAACTATATCAGTGTACCGTACGTGCTGGAAAACGGTGCGCCTCGCTACGTGGCGAATGTTGGTGATTATCTGGGTCGCACCCTGATCAAGGGTACAGATCCTGTGACCATCTCCAATATGATCGGCACACCCGAGCTCGAAGAGGAGCAATACTACAACGGCACCTTCACCTTTGCCGACGTCAAGCGCGCCGACTACCGCTATTATGTAAAGCTTGCGGGCGAGTATTATCATTACGATTCCTACTATTTTGAAACCTATAGCGGATACTGCTATGACCAAGACGGGTACGAAAACGCGATCGCAAGTGAAAAGGATCACTATTACGGTGTCCGGGATGCAAGCGGCAACTGGAGCTATTACAACCGTATGACTACTACTTGGGATTGGATGACGGAAACGGAATACGCCGTGCTCTCCGAGCCCATTACGGTTCTGCCCACCTTCAGCCAGACACCCGAGACCGTGGAGCTACCGTTGATGACCAAGAACGGTGAAACGGTTACCGAATTCAGCGGTCTTGTGATGGGCACCATCCTGACCAAGAGACGCTCTGACGGCACCGTGTTCTATCACAAGGAAGGCACCAACAACGGATTTTTGAAGCTTGCCAACAGCAATAAGTATTTCCGTGCCAGAATGGTCGTGAACCAGAAGAGCGGCGCGACCCGCATCCTTTGCAGCGGTCTCGGCGTTGCAACACTGGATTGGCGCGAGATCGAATATCTTGATCCGCTTGGCAAGTATCTCACCGTCTCTGCCGATGCTTCCTCGATCAAGATCTCCAAGGACATCCTGAAGGCCATTCCCGAATCGGTTCGCGACAGCTTCCGCCTGACACTGGAGCGCAATGATAACGACTATGGATATGGCCACGTTACCCTCACCTATGTACAGCTTGAGGCATGGTTTGAGCTGACCGAGATCAAGGACTGCAACAGCGGTAATTTCAATGGCTTCGTTGATTATGATCAGATCTACGGCGAGTTTGACTACGGCGTGATCGGCAAGAACGAGATCATTTTCAAAGACTGATTTCATCCGCAATTTTTAACCCGTTGGGCGGGTAACACCGCCCAACAAACAAAAAAACGGGCTGCCATACGACAGCCCGTTTTCACTCTCTTGAAAGGAGGCACCAAAATGCACAAAATACATTTTTTTACGCGCACGTGGTGCCTTTTTCTTTGCCTTTTGTTGCTTGTGCCCACCGTCGGCTGCGCGACAAAGCCGAAGCCGACACAATACCTTGACAAGGACCTGAGTGTAGAATCGGTGCAGGTCATCTACAGCGCGGATTTTATGACAAATACATCCCAAAAGCTGCTGGAGCTCTACTGCCGCATCCTGCCACTGATGGACGGCCCCGTGCTTTCGCCTGAGGAGCAAGCGGAGCTTTTGCAAGAGATCCGCACATACGTTTTGCCAATGAGCTTACGCGCGGGCGTGAGCGAGCAGGAATGGGACAAGCTGATCGCGCACGCAGAGGCATTCGCAGCCGAGCTTTCAGGTGCCGAGGATACTCCCCTTGCCGCCTATTGCCGCTTCTATCAGAAGCTGGTGGCGGTTTTGGGGCACGAGCGCGCGGGCTTGCTATGCTATGACGGAACGGTGCAATATCTGGACTACACCGCCGCGCTTTACGAGGCGCGATATCGCGATTACGGCTACGAATGGTATCTGGAGGATGCTCTGCGCTATCGTGCGCGCCTTTCGGCGCTGTATGAGCAATTGGATGCAAAATCCTTTGGAGAGGCGACCCGTGTACTGGTGTGGTTGCTCTCCTTCACAAGCGGCGTTGCACCCGTTGAGCAGAGCCAAAACCCATCGGCGCTGATCTACGACGGCGAGATGCTGCTGATCTTGCGGATGCAAGCGCAGGAATTTGCCAACATCTCGCTCAATAGCGAGCAATGGCAGCTGATCGCGGCGCTTTACGGCGGACTTGCACCGCAAAATCCCGACACCGCAATGGAGGCGGAGCTTTCCGCTATGCAGGAGGCGGGGATCACTTCCCGACTGTTCGGTGCGATGCCCGAGCTTCTTTCGCTGTATCACGCAGTGATGCAGGATATGACCGAGACCGATGTGTCAATATTGCGCCAAAATGCTTCCGATATCGAAAAAAGTGCCGTAACGTGCCGCGTTTTAGCCCAAAACGAAGCCGAGCTTCTGGCGTTCCTTCGGCGCTTCGAGGCGCTGTGTGCCTCGGGCGACGGTGCCGCCGAGCGCCGCGCGATGCAGCGCCTGGGGCTGCTTGCTGCTTGTGATACATTTCTTGCCCAAACGGCATCGATCGATACAGATCAGCTGCTTTGTGCCATCGCCGCCCGTGCCGCAATGCAAGACGGTGAGGGCGCGCTACACACAGCGACCATTGCTTATTTGAAGGGACAAATGCCGTATCTGGCATTTGCGCTTTCCGAAAAGGGGGGATCCTGATGCTAAAAGCCACACAGATCTATAAGAGCTATCAACAAAACGAGATCTTACACGGCGTAGATCTGACCGTAAGCCGCGGCGAATTCTTATCCATTATGGGAGAGAGCGGAAGCGGAAAAAGCACGTTGCTTTCTATTTTGGCAGGCAATCTGCGCCCCGATAGCGGCAGCGTCATCCTGGATGGGAAAGAGATCTCTACCCTACGTGAAAAGGAGCTTGCCGCGCTGCGGCGCACGCGGCTTGGATTTGTCTATCAATCGCTCAATCTGTTGCCGACTCTGAATGGCGAGGATAATATTTTATTACCCCTTTATCTGGATCGCGCCGATACGGTGCGCGGCCGCGCCCGCATACAGGAGCTCGCGGGGCTGTTGCACATTGAAAAGGTGCTGCACGCCTTCCCCGACACGATGTCGGGCGGCGAGCGCCAACGCGTCGCCATCGCGAGAGCGCTGATCCACGATCCTTCGATCCTGATGCTGGACGAGCCAACCGGCAGCCTTGACAGCGCCTCCACGGAGCAGGTGATGAAGCTGCTGTGCCATATCAACGCGGAGCTGGGCGTTACGGTGCTTCAGGTCACCCACAGCGAAGCCGCAGCCGCATACGGCACGCGCATCATTCGCCTGTGTGACGGCAGGGTGGTGGAGCAATGAGCTTGTTTTTAAAGCACATCGTCCGTTCGCTTCGCGCCGCCCCCTGGCAACCGCTGCTGATCCTGCTTTGTATCGTGCTCAGCGTGATGCTGTCGGAAACGGCGCTCTGCCTATCCGGTGCGTTTTCCGCGTACGAGCGCGACAGAGCGCTGGAGGAAACGGCGGCAGGCGATCTGGAGATCACGGCACGCGCCAATAACAGCTCCCGCTTTTTGTTCGCCGAGCAAGCGCAGGGCGTGCTTGGTGAGGACGGACAGGCCTTGGGCGAATTTGCGCTGACCGCCTTTACCGAGCAAAAAGAAGAGCGCGTGGCGCTGTCTGTGTCTGCTGTTGACCTGGAGGCGGCAGATGCCTTCTACGATTTTCAATATCTCTCTTACGGTCGCTTTGATGCGATGAACATCGACCGCGCCGCCGTGGTATCGCAAGAGCTTGCCGAACGCCTTGGGCTTTCGGTCGGAGACAGCATCTCTTGGCGGATGCTGGGGGTGGATGCTTGCTATGAGGTGCAGGCGATCGCCGCCAACACGGGGCTGCTTTTGCAGCGCGATATCCTGATCTCGCACTCGGGTGTGATCCGTCTGTTGAGCGAGCAAACGCCCGTGATCTCCACACTGGGGAGCGCCTTCGCGCCCTGCACACGCTTGATGATCAAGCTGGATGATCCGACCGCTGCAAAAGACGTTCAGCAACGCTTTTTTGCACATTCCGATTTTCAAGAATGCAATATCAAAAGCAATGCCGAAAACGGCTCGTTTTTCTTCTTCACAGTCCTGCAGATCTCTTTTGTGTGGCTGTTTGTGCTGTTGATCCTGATCCTTGCCGTTTGTGTCATTGCCACGTCGCTGACCCTTTTACACCGTCAACGGGCGGCGGATTACCGCTTGTTTGCCATTGCGGGAGCTTCGCCGCATCAGCTGCATCTTTTACTCTACACGGAAAGTATGCTGTATGCGGCTGTGGGCGGTGCCTTGGGCGTGTTGCTTGCGATTCCTGCGATATCGACCGTGGGCGGCTTCTATGCGTGGCAGCAGAACACCTTACGCCCGAGCGTGGGATCGACTCTGTTTGGGCTTCTGCTTGCGCCGATCCTGATGCTGCTTTGCACGGCTTTGCATTTGCAAAAGCACCCCGTTTCGGGCAAAAAAAACGATACCGTACAAGAAAAAAGCAAACAAAGCATATGCATACCCTTGGAATGGATCGTGCCTTGCGCAACTCTTGCTGTGTGTCTGATCCTGCTGATCTCGCTCCCCGTGAAAAGCCGCGTTTTGCCTGCTTTGCTTGCGCTTTTCTCGGCTGTGTGGCTTTTGTATCTGCTTTTTCCGCTTATGCTTCGCGGGGTGGAACGCCTTGGAGCGCACCTGCTTTCCCAAGCGCGCCGTCTTGGAACGATGGTGCCGGTCTTCAAAAACCTGCACCGTCAACGGGCTTTGCATCACGCGGGACGGCTGCTTGCTTTGTTCCTTGCACTGCTTTTCACACTTTTCACCTGTCAGACGGTGTTTTCGGATCAGATCCGCACAATGACCGAGGACGTGCCGGCAGATTTCTTTGCCCTGCACGTTTCCAATCAGACCGAGCAGCTTCTGCAAAATGACAAGGATGTGGCAGAATGCGTACGGATGACCTATTTGTCCGGTGTCACATTGCCGGCCGATACCACCGCCATCGCGATCTCGCTGTCGGGTGATACCGCCGCCTGGAGCGCCGTCGGTCTTGCCCCCTCCAAGCTGCCGACGGGCCGTGAGGTCGTACTTTCCAAGGGACTTGCCGCCAAATGCGGCAAACGGGTCGGCGATCCCGTTACACTGGAGCTTTACGGCAACTCACACGATTTTGTGGTGTCCGATATCGTGGCGACCAACGCAAATTTCCTCTATTTCGATTCTCTTGAGCTGGGACTCGCCCGTGATATGCTTTGCATCCGTATGGCACAGGGCGCTGACAGCGCCGCCGCCGAGGAGCGCATCACCGCGCTTTTGGAATCCAACGGCGCGATGATGACCGATCTGCAGACCGTATTCGGAAGCCTGCCCGCCTCCTTCGACGGACATTTGCGCTTTATGCGCTACGGCATTGTTTTTTCCTTTGTCTTGGGACTTCTTGGCTGTATCAATCTCTTTGCACAGCAATACCACGTAAGGCGCGAGGAGCGCAGAATTCTTTATGCCTGCGGTATGACACGTGCCGCTATCAGACGTATGACACTGTATGAGTGTCTTTTTACGGCTTTGCTTGCTTTTTTGGTGGGTGTTATGAGCTGCGGCATACTGTGCCTTCTGATCGATGCGGGTATGCGTGCCTTTGGGCTTGTGCTGTTGCTTTGATCGCCTTTTAACACAAAAATGCACACCGTGTGTGAATTTTGATCACACACGGGGCATTTTTGTTTAACGCGCGCTCCCCCAAAAAACTTTTTTGTTTTGCTTTTTTCCAAAGAATGCTATGGATATTTTTCGCATATGCTACAAACAATATCCTTGTCAGCACCACCAAGATGTGTGAAACAAGGAGAAGAATATGAAAGCAACAGGAATCGTCAGAAGGATCGACGACCTTGGCAGAGTCGTGATCCCGAAGGAAATAAGAAGAACCATGCGTATCCGCGAGGGCGACCCGCTGGAAATTTATACCGACCGCGAGGGTGAGGTCATTTTTAAGAAGTATTCCCCCATTGGCGAGCTGGCGATCTTCGCCGGCGAATATGCCGAAACACTGTATAAGACCTGCTCTCTTTCCGTCATCATCTGCGACCGCGATGCGGTGATCGCCACCGCAGGTGTGCCGCGCAAGGAATACGCCGACAAGGCGCTTTCCGATGAGCTGGAAAAGGTCATTGAATCCCGCAGCCTTTACGTGTGGCGCGAGGGAATGGACACCATCCCCGCGATCGCCGACGGCGGCACGCACACCGTGCGCTGCGCGATGCCTATCCTTTCGGAGGGTGACATCGTTGGTTGCGTGGTCTCTCTCTCGGGTAGCGAAAAAGAGGACAAAAAAATTCCCGCCGTTGACGTGGAAACAAAGCTGATCCAAACGGCGGCAGGATTTCTTGGCAGACAGTTGGAAAGCTGAACAAATTCCCCAAAAAAGCGCAAAAAAGCCGCACCGTTACAAAAAAATTGGTAACGGTGCGGCTTTTTTCTTAAATTGTTTTTTCAAAAAGTGTGCTTCTGCCCTCTTTGCCGATGCGCTGAACAGCGCCAAGCGCTTCAAATACGCCGATCGCGTCATACAGTGCATATCCCCGCAAACGGGTGTGTTTTTGAAAGACTTTTGCCGTAAATCGATCGGGCAATTCCGTGGGGAAATACACCAGATAATCCTCTCTTGCCGTTAATTGCACGGCATCGACCAGGGATAGCGGGATCAGCTCGTAACGGTGCGAGCGCAGCTTGTGACTCTCTCCACCGCCGTCGAGCAAACGGTATTCGTCAAGCTCCAAGAACGGAAAGAGCACAGAAAACCGCAAATCGCCCAAAAAGGGCGAGAGAGATCTCAGCAAGGCGATCCCCGAAAGCACGGTGTCGTGCCTTGGCGAGCGCCGCCTTGCGCCGACCTCGCCCGTTGCGGGGTCCATCCAGCTGACCCACTTTTGTGCGGTCAACGGATGGACCAACGTCACCTTGAGATCGGTCTTTTCCATATAGAACGCGATCTTCTTTGCAAGGCGAAAGAGCTCGCCCGTCTGGATCTCGATAATTTCGCCCGAGGGCGTGAGGATATCCGCGACAAAACGGCTTGTTTTTCCGTCCCGTTGCGGCACTTTTTGCTCGTGAGCGCTGAAATCGTCATACATCCAGCGCTTGAGCACGCTATGCAATCGCTTCTCGGCATACAGCCCGATGCTGTCTCTTTCCTTTTGCCGTAGCAGCTCCTCGTGGCAGAGCTTTGCAAACGTAATTTTTCCGCCCTCCATCACGTCGCGATCCCCGCAAACTGATTGCTGTAAAGCTTGGCATATTCGCCGCCCTTTTGCAAGAGCGCCTCGTGATTGCCCGCTTCGGCGATCACGCCGTCGCGCAGCACGACGATGGTATCCGCGTCACGGATGGTCGACAGACGGTGCGCGATGATCAGCGACGTGCGGTCCTTCATCAGCGCCACCATCGCCTGCTGAATGTGCATTTCGGTACGGGTGTCGACCGACGAAGTCGCCTCGTCCAAAATTAAAATTTTGGGATCGGCAAGCACCGCGCGTGCGATCGCGAGAAGCTGGCGCTGTCCTTGCGACAGATTGCCGCCGCCCTCGGTCAGCATCGTATCGTAGCCATCGGGCAGTCGATCGATAAAGGTATCTGCCTTGGCGTGGTGCGCCGCGCGCCTGATCGCCTCGTCATCGGCATTGGGCGCGCCGTATTTGATATTGTTGCGGATCGTATCACGGAAAAGCACGGTATCCTGCAAAACGATGGCAATCGAATGGCGCAGCGTTTCCTTTGGAATATCGGTAATATCCACCCCGTCAATGGAGATCGTACCACTATCCAGCTCGTAAAAGCGCGTGAGAAGATTGACAACGGTCGTTTTTCCCGAGCCCGTCGCGCCAACGATAGCGATCTTCTTTCCCTTTCCGACCTCAAGGTCAAGCCCCTTCAGAACGGGTTCGCCCTCAACGTAAGAAAAGTGAATATCCTTGAAGGAAATGTTCCCTTCCATTTCGGCAATGTCAAGCGCAACACAGCCCTCGTCGATCTCGTCCGCGCCGTCCATGATCTCAAAAATGCGCTCCGCACCCGCAAGCGCGGTGAGGATCGCCGAATACTGATTGGCGATCTGATTGATGGGTCGGGTGAAATTTTTGGAATAAGACAGCATCGATTGAATGTTACCGATACTGATGTTTCCGGGACCGCCGAAAATGATCATCGCGCCGCCCGTTGCCGCGACCAGCACGTATTGCAAATTACCCAAAAAGTTCATAATGGGTCCCATGATCGAGCCCCAGACTCTTGCCTTGACCGAGCAATCGCGGTAATCCGCGCTATACGCGCCGAACACCTTCACGGCATCCTGCTCCTTGCCATAGGCGACCACGGTACCGTAAGAGGTCACCATTTCCTCTACCGTGCCGTTCATCGCGCCAAGCAGCTTTTGACGGCGGATGAAATATTTGCGCATAAATTTGGTCAGCTTGCTTGACGTCAGAATTGAAAGCGGAATGGTGATCATCGCGACAAGTGTCATAATGGGACTTAAGATCAGCATCATGACAAGCGCGCCGACGATGGTCAACAGACCCGAAAAGAGCAACGTGATCGAGCTGGAGACGGCATTGGAAACGTTTTCCACATCGTTGGTGATACGGGACATAATGTCGCCGTGTCTGTGAGTATCGGTATACTTGATGGGAAGCCTTGCGATCTTTTCAAACAACTCATTGCGCATCACGTAAACGGTGCGCTGCGACAGCTTTGCCGCCACGATACCCATAAAATAGTTCAGCACCGCCGACACGGCAAACAAGATCCCCATAGCGATCAAGCTCGGCAGCATACCGTTGGTGTGACCGTCTTTTCCGATATAATCCGAAGCATAGAAATGCACCTTATACTCGGTACGTGTGGGCACATTTGCCATCGCATCGGCATCATAATTGTAAAGCAGCTCACCCGTATCGGCGTTGTAACGCACCGCCTCGATGGCATCGATGGCGTTGCCCTGCAGCAACGGGCCCGTCAGCTCAATGCCCGCGATCAGAAGCGTGATCGTGAGCAGCGCGATCAAAACGTAGCGACTTTTGCCGATATACTTGAAAAGACGCCCGAGTGTTTCCTTTGTGCGCTTGGGCTTTTCGCCGTTGACACGGCTCATATTATGCCGTCCGCCGCCACCGGGGCCGGGCATAGGGAGTCGCCTTTCATTTGCTGCGCCCTTATTCATTTGCCGCACCTCCTCTCTCCATCTGAGAGGCATAGATCTCTCGGTACGCCTCACACGTTTCCATCAGCTCATCGTGCGGCGCACAGTAACGGATGGTGCCGTCCTCGATCACGGCAATGCGGTCAGCATCACGCACACTTGCGATGCGCTGTGCGATCAAAATCACGGTACGGTCCTTCATTTCTTCGTTCAACGCCTTACGAAGCTTTGCCTCGGTGGCAAGGTCCAGCGCAGACGTGGCATCGTCAAAAATCAGAATTTCGGGACGGCGCGCCAGCGCTCGCGCGATCGAAACGCGTTGCTTTTGTCCGCCCGACAGCGATGCGCCCTTCTCCGCCACAAAGGTCTCATACCCTTCGGCAAAGCCCGAAATGAAATCGTCGGCTTGCGCGGTGACAGCCGCCTTTTTGACTTCCTCATCGGTGGCATTTTCTCGCCCCCAACGGATATTATTTGCAACCGTATCCGAAAAAAGCTCGCTTTTTTGCATCACGAAGCCGATCTTTTGGCGCAATTTTGTGAGATCGTATTCCTTCACCGACAGACCGTCGACCAGCACCTCGCCCTCGACGGCATCATAGAAACGCGGGATCAGTCGCGCAAGCGAGGACTTGCCCGATCCCGTCGCACCCACAACGGCAAGCGTTTCGCCCCGTCTGACCTCTAAATTGATGTCACGGAGCACGGGCTCGCCCGCAGCACCAGGATAACGGAAGGAAACGTTACGGAAGGAGATCGCCACGTCGGCAGGAGCCGCATCACCCGTTCCGCCCTCGATCACGGGCTCACAGTCGATGACCTCGCGCACACGGGAAGCCGAGGCAAGCGCACGGGACACCGATTGGAACATCATCGTGATCATCATAATGGAAGAAACCACCTGAATGGTATAGGTCACCGCCGCCATAATATTACCGGTGCTCATACCCGAAATGCCGTCGGCGATGCTGTTGCCGCCAAGCCAGATCACGGCGATCACGGCAAAATTTTGCACCACGATCATCACGGGATGGATGATCGCCATCAGGCAATGCACGCGATAGTTCACGTCGCGCAGCTGCCCGTTGGCTTCGCGGAAGCGCTCACATTCATAACCCTCGCGTACGTACGCCTTCACAACACGCGCGCCGCTGACGTTTTCCTGCACGACACAGTTGACACGGTCAAGCCGCTTTTGCACCGTACCAAAAAGCGGCACCGCACGCGACAGCACAAGCCCGAGCGTCAGCGCGAGCACGGGGATCGAGGCAAGCAGCACCACGCCGAATTTGACGTCGAGTGTAAGTAAGAAAATCGTACCGCCGATCATAAAGAAGGGCGCACGGACAAACATGCGCAGGATCATTTCCATAAATTCCACGATCATCGCAATGTCGTTGGTCATACGCGTGACAAGCGAGCCCGTGGTGAAGCGATCCGCCTGCTCGATCGACAGCGACATCACGCGTTGATACGCGGCACAGCGCAGATCGTGTCCAAACCCTTGCGATGCTCTTGCCGCCGTGTAGGCGCACAACGTGCCAAAGCATCCGCCCACCAGAACCACCAACAGCATCAGCCCTCCAAAGACCAAGATCATCTGAAAGGACGTACATCCGCCATCGCCAAAAAACACGCGAATAATAGCAGACGCTACGCGATTTTCGCTGACATCGGCACCGATGATGCCGTAGTTGACGATAAAGGACATCAAGTACGGAAGGCATAGATCCGCCGTGACCTCCAATATCATCAAAAGCGGCGACACCATGGCGTAAAACCAATAAGGCTTCAAATACCGAAATAATTTACCCATAGTGTCACCTCACCCCTCCAATAAATTATCGCGGATTTGCGAAAGCAAGCGTACAAGCGTTTCCTGATCCTCGCCGTCAATACCCCGCATCGCGGTCTGATCGTTGGTCGAAATACGCGAAAGATGACGGCGATCAAACTCTCTTCCCTTTTCCGTGAGCGACACCCGTACCGCGCGGCGATCCCGCTCATCGGGCACGCGCTTCACGTACCCCTCTTGCTCCATACGTCGCAAAAGCACGCTAACGGTCGGCGCTTTTAAGCGCGTCAGCTTGACCAGATCCAATTGATTGAGGTCATCCTTCACCGCCAAGTGTGCAAGCACGATTCGGGCGGTGTTTTGCGCCATCACACCTTCCTCCTCGCCCTGCCTCACCCGAAAGCGGAGCAGACGCGAGATCTCCATGATCATACGCGGTGCCAGCGGCGCTCCGCGCAGCTCCTCACGCTCGGGGGGCGGAGGCGGCAGCATTTGTTTTTCCTTCATAGTAAGTTCCTTTCATTAGTTAGTTAGCAAACTAATCATATGATAACAAAAATCTTGAAATTTGTCAACAAAATTGCCCGAATTTAACAAAAAACAATTTCCATTCTGCAAAAAGTGCCCGAACGTGCTTGAAAAACGGGCTTTTTTAAAATCATGGCAACAAGAGAGTTTATTGTTATTGATGAAACAAGCAACGCTTGCAAATAGTAATAACAAGCGACTTTTTGGGGGATAAAAATATGAATTTTAAAAAAATAAAAAGGAAGGGTTGCTTTGCGCTTGCCTTCCTTCTCATCATAGCGGCGCTGATCTTGCCCACCGCGGCGAGCGAAAAAGAGCGCCCCACGCTGCTTGTCGGAGGGATCCCCTTCGGCGTGCGGTTTTTCACAGACGGTATTCTGATCGTGGACTACTGCGACGTAGAATACGGCGGCTCGCCGCACAATCCCGCCCGCGAGGCGGGGCTGAAGCCCGGCGACTGCATCTATCAGATCAATGAAGAAAGGATCAGCACGGCAACCGAGCTTGCGGAAGCGATCGAGAAAAACGGCTGTGCCGCGCTGACACTTCTCTATCGGCGCGACGGCAAGGAGCAAAGTGTCTCGCTCACACCGCTGCCCTGCGATCAGGACGGCAGACTGCGAACGGGGCTGTTCGTGCGGGATTCGGGCGCGGGCATCGGCACCGTGACCTTTGTCACAAAGCAGAACCTCTTTGGCGGACTTGGGCACGGCATTTGCGACGGCGAGGGCGGCACGCTTGTGCCGATGGCGCGCGGCAGCGTGATGGGCGTGACCATCGGAAGCCTCAAGCGCGGTGCCGCCGGCGCGCCGGGCGAGCTCAAGGGGCACCTTTCGACCGAAAAAACGGGAACGCTCACGCAAAATACGCCCTGCGGTGTGTTCGGCGCCTTTGCCGAGTGCCCCGAACTCCCTGCGGGCGAGATGCCCATCGGCTACCGCGATGAGCTGCACGACGGCGCCGTGACGCTGTGGTGCACGCTTGACGACAATACGCCACGGGAATACAGCGCCGAGATCTCGGCGATCCACCGCGCCGCCGAGGGCAACAAATGCTTCACCGTGCACATCACCGACAAGGCGCTGCTTGAAAAAACGGGTGGCATCATCCAAGGAATGTCGGGCTCGCCGATCATTCAGGACGGACACCTTGTGGGGGCTGTGACGCATGTGCTGATCGGCGATCCCACCACGGGGTATGGCATCTTCATTGAAAATATGCTCTCGAATATGGCAGAGGCGCTAAATTAAAACAAGAGGCGCGTGCAAAGCACGCGCCTCTTTCTCACCGATTTTTCTTGCGAAAGCTCCAAAAAATCAGTTTTGGATCAGTGTGGGATAAACACTGTTGGCAAGATCCACATTGGTGAAATTCCAAACAGTGGCATCCCAGCCGAGAGATACAGAATAAAATGTTTTCTTAGACATATTCGACAAGCTCTGCGCGGTAGCGTAGGTATAAACCGTGCCAGAATCTTGTGCAATGTTTACGTTAGTGTCCTTGTAACAATTGGTGATCGTACCGTCGCTGCGACCGGCAATATCGCCAACTCGGTGATTACCTTCCAAAACTGTACCCATCACAAAGCAATTTTTTATAGTTCCGGATGATTCGTTTGCAGCGCAAATCAAAGCTGCTTCGCCAAAATGGCTCGTTCCATACATGTTGTTTTTATATCCGTAAGCGGATATCGATGCATTCGCATAGCAATTTAATATTTCACCTCGATTGGTAGCAGCAACACCACCACCCAAAGCCCACGTTGATACGTTAGTAGGTTGTTCAACGTTAATTGTGCCCGTCGCAAAGCAGTTCAATATCTTGCCCGAGCTCTCACCCGAAATCAAGCCTGCACGGCGCTCGTTAGCAAGAGAAACATGAATATCTCCCTCAATAGCAGCACACTTTTCAATCGTGCCCGCATTATATCCCGCAATGCCGCCAACATAGACCGCATCAGAGGTGTTGGCATTTTGAATGTCAAATATAAAGCCCTCTACATTCAAGTTGCGAATTGTACCCGTATTATAACCAAACAAACCAATGTATTGATTGGATTGGGGAGCAAAATTCTTGATCGTATATCCCTGCCCCTCAAATACGCCGCGAAAAGGCGTGGTGCTATCCGCACCAATAATGGGCAACGCCATTCCCTCGCAGTCAATGTCATTCATTAACACATAAGTCCCGCCAAGATTATTGGGAATCTGCAAAAAATCCTCCATATCATAAATTTTCGTACCCGTAATGATAGCACCCGCCTCCCACTTTGCATAAAGCTTTTTACTCTCATGCACGCGGTAAGGTGAGGTCACGGGATAAGTGTTGCTAAGACTTTCAAACCAGCCCATAAAGGTGTATCCATGCTTTTCCGGCACGGGCAAAGCGATCGATGTTCCGGTCGTTACATACACCGTTTCGCTGTTGCCCTTCATATCACCGCCATTGGCTACAAACCGTACCGAAACAAGTCCTTCGGGTGCGGGTACGCCGTCCGTTTCGTAGAGATTTTTCCACTCTGTATCGGCTTCATCGGTATACTTCCACTGAAGCCACTCGCCCTCTACGCGGAACTCCACGGTCTTACCGTCCTCACCCTTTTCACCCTTGTCGCCGTCAACGCCGTCCTTACCATTGGTGACATTAAAGGTGGCTGTCTTTCCGCCTTCAAAGGTAATGGTATAGGTATCTACACCGTTGACACTTGCGGTCTTGCTGATGCCGGTGATGCCTTTGGCATCCTCTCCGTCTTCACCGTTGACCAAATCATAGGTCATGGTGCTGCCGTTGCTAAAGGTAATGGTGTAGGTGTCTACATTGCCACTGGTCAGAGTCTTGACCACGCTGACAATGCCGTTACCGCTCTCGCCCGTATCACCCTTGTCACCCTTATCACCTTTATCACCCTTATCACCCTTGGCACCGTTGGTTACCGTAAAGGTTGCGGTGCTACCGTTGGTAAAGGTGATAGTGTAAACATCCATCAGCCCGTTGGTGGCGGTCTTGGTAATGCTCGCGATGCCATTGCCATCCGCGCCGTTGCTTCCGTTTGCGCCGTCCTTGCCATTGGTCACCGTAAAGGTCGCGGTGGTTTCATCGTCAAATGTGATGGTGTAGGTGTCGACTGCGCCCTCGGTAGCGGTTTTCTCAACGCTGACCACAGCCGCGCCGTTCTCACCGTCTCTGCCCACCAAGGATGCCAACCACTCATCCACCGTTCCGCTAAAACCTGCATCCACCGCCAACTCATAGGCGGATTTACCATCCTGACCATTGACACCATCTTTTCCATCAACGCCGGCAACTCCCTGCGGTCCGGCAGATCCTTGAACTTCCTTTGCGCATGAGCAAAGCAAGCTCAAAACCATTAATACTGTCAAAAACAAGCAAACTATTTTTTTCATGTCATTTCCTCCTTGAAAGGGCTATTTATAGCCCATATTGTATCATATATAGCCCATATTGTCAAGAGGTTTTGGGTATTATAAAATTGAAAACTTTTATAAGGAGCGTAATATGGGCACTTATACAACGGTTAAAAACAGAATCTTACAATTGCTGGGAGAGAAAAAAATGTCAATTCACAAGCTAGCAATGGAATCCGCGGTACCACCCTCTTCTATTAAAAATATTCTATACGGCAAAAGTAAAAATCCGGGTATCGTTACATTGAAAATGCTTTGTGACGGTTTGAATATCACTCTGATTGATTTTTTTAATACAAAAGAATTTGCCGAGCTGGAGCAAGAGATCGTTTGACCTTGAAAGCTTCCGCCGGCTATGGCATCTTCATTGAAAATATGCTTGCCAATATGGCCGAGGCTCTGGGGTAATACGGGTCGTCGAGGGCGCCGACCCCTACCCGCAAATCCAAACTTGTAGGGACAGGCGTCCTCGACTGTCCGAAAAGAAAAGGCAATATCAAGCCCACACGGCTTGATATTGCCTTTATATGTTTGCAACCGCGCTTCCTTCAAAATTCATTTTCCGCTGCGCGATAGGCGGTCGGCGTCATCCCATATCTCTCCTTAAATCGCCTTGCAAAATTGGCGTAATCGCAAAATCCTGATCGAAAATAGATCTCCTTGACCGAAAGAGCCGTGTATTTCAGCAGCTTTTTCGCATAAGAAAACCTGATATCGTCAAGATACGATTTAAAGGTCACGCCAAGCTCCCTGTGAAACAGCTCCGAAAAATACGAATCCGTAAGCCCCACGTGACTTGCCGTCACCGAAAGGCCGATATCCAGAGCAAAGTTTTCATGAACAAACATAATTGCCCTTCTCACATAGGAAGAGGTGTGCGACATGCCGCCCTGCACACCGTATTCCCCTGCCAGCCTGTAAACGGCACACCTCAAAAGAGTCATTGCGTACTTGGCATTTCTTTTATACACCCTTACGATCTCCGAAAAAACAACTCTGAGAAAATCATTGGTCTGATCATCTAAGATAAAGCACGGCGGCTGACTCAAAAGCAACGTGCCGATATCCGCCGCATCTCCCTTTGGATCATGGGTGAACATGATATTTATGATCGAAGCCCTTGCGGCTCTGATGGCATGCACGTTCGTCGGATTCATGAAAAAAAGCGTATTGGGGGCGATCCTGTATTCCCTGCCGTCTATTTCATATACGCCCTCTCCCTCTATAATAAACTCCATCTCAAAAAACTCATGTCCGTGATGGGCATAATCGTTCAAAATTTCTTTTTGAGAGGCTTTTAAAATATCGTTTTTGATATGATCATTGTTTTTTAATATCCGCAATGCACTCCCCCCTTTTTATGTATTATATCAGACAAACCGAAAAAAAGCAACATTTCGCCAAAAAAATTGCATTGTGCGGCTCCCGGGTTTAAGGTTATAATGATATTGCCCAAAATCACTGCATGTGGAGGTATATTGTTATGGCACGATCGTATTTGATCGGAAATTCACACATTGATCCTGTCTGGCTGTGGCGCTGGCAGGAGGGATTTTCCGAAATTTTAGCCACATTCCGAAGCGCCCTTGACAGAATGAAAGAATTTCCCGACTTCAAGTACACAAGCGCCTGCGCCTCGTACTATCAATTCGTTGAAAAGATAGATCCCGATATGTTCGCGGAGATACAAATGCGGGTGAGGGAGGGCAGATGGTGCATTGTGGGCGGTTGGTTCCTACAGCCCGATTGCAACATCCCCGACGGAGAGAGCCTGGCAAGACACGGCTTGATCTCCCAGAGATATTTTAAAGAAAAATTTGGCAGGATAGCAAAGCTCGGCTACAACGTTGACTCCTTCGGTCACAATGCGGCGATCCCGAAAATTCTGAGAGCAAGCGGAATGACGGGCTATATATTCAAGCGCCCCTCACCCAAGGAGCAAGGCGATGACAAGTACCTTTTCAATTGGGAAAGCGACGATGGAAGCGCGGTAACGGCATACAGGCTTTGCGGCTACGCCAGCAGCACAATGGAAAGGATCATCAAGGTAAAAGAGGTCCTGGACGCACAAAAGCACGATGGCATGATCTTTTACGGAGTCGGCAATCACGGCGGCGGTCCCACCATAGAGCTGATCGAAAAAATAAAGCAGGAGCTGCCCGAAGGCATTTTTGCTACACCGAACGAGTTTTTTGAGCATCTCGATCAAAAGGACATCCCCACTCACACAGGCGAGCTTCAGCATCACGCAAGAGGCTGTTACAGTGCCTTGAGCTACGTCAAAAAGGCAAACAGAAGGTGCGAGCAAAATCTGCTTGCGGCTGAAAAGCTTTGCGCGATGGCAAGCGCGCTGACCGACTATAAATACCCATCGAAAAAGCTCAACAAGGCTTGGAAAAACCTTCTTTTCAACCAATTTCACGACGTCCTGTGCGGTTGCTCGATCAAAAGCGCTTATAAGGATGCCTCCTACCTCTTTGGCGAAGCGATGAGCGTGACCGAGCAGGAAATGTATTTTGCCATGCAAAAGATCGTGCTGAGCATCGACACGCTTGGAGATCACGAGCTTCCCTCCCGCGTAAACAAAAACGGAAAAACGTGGGAGCATGAAACGCTGGGCGTTCCCGTTGTCATATTTAACCCTCACACGTGGAGCATAAAGGCGTGTGTCAACGTCAACGAGCGCGCAAGCAAGGTAACAGATCTCAACGGAAACGAGGTCCCCTTCCAGATCGTCAGGGGCGAGCACACCAACCTCGGTGATAAATACTACACGGCGTTCCGAGCCGAGCTTCCCCCTCTCGGCTATACAACATACAGAATATTCACGAAAAAGGTAAGCGAGGGATATGCGCCTTCCTCCCTTTTTGTATCCGAGCGTTGGCGCCGTCTTGAAAACAGCAAGCTCAGGGTGGAGCTTGATGCAAGCACGGGAGATATCTCGTCGCTGTTTGACAAGGAGCTTGGAGAATATATCATCAACGAGCCCTGCCGAGCCATATTGCTTGACGAGAGCGAATGCGACACGTGGGCGCACGGAATGACCTCGCTTGGGCAGACCGTTGCCTGCTTTGGCAACGCGAGATTTGAGATCGTCGAGAACGGCCCCGTAAGAGCAACGCTTCGGGCTACCGTCACGCACGGTGATTCTACCGTAACAAGAGATTTCTCTCTCCTTGAGGGCGACAGCAAGGTGCTTGTGAAGGCAACAATAGATTTCCACGAAAAGCACAGAACGCTCAAATTCACCTTCCCCATGAGCGAGGACCGTGTGACAGCCAAGATCCCCTACGGAACGATCAAGAGAGAAGCCGATACGGGCGAAGAGCCCTGCGGAAGCTTTATCGTAAATGGGAAATTAGCTGTCGCAAACGACTCAAAGTACGGCTATGACACCGAATCGCAGGAGCTCAGGCTGACCGTGCTGCGCGGTGCGATCTATGCCGACCATTACGGAAAAAGGGATAGCGCATGCGAGTATATGGATCAAGGCATATCCGAATTTTCTTACGCCGTATTTGCGCACAGAACGCTCTCCGACACAGAAAAAACGGCAAGCGAGCTCAATTTTGCGCCTAAGGTCATTATGGCAAGCTTCCATCACGGCTCTCTGCCCGAAACACTGAGCTGCTTTGCGTGCGATGATGACGAGCTTCTCGTCTCGGCTATAAAGAAAGCCGAGGACGGGGATCAAGCCCTTATCCGTTGCTTTGATATGGAAGGAAAGGAACATTCGACCAAGATCAATCTCTTTGGAAAGGATATATCGGTTACCGTTCCCCGCAACAGTATACGGACCTTCACAAAGGATGGAGAGGAGCTGGATCTGACCGAGGCACCCCTGATAAGCTGAACACGAAGGTGAGACATATGTATATACTTGGATTTGACATAGGCGGCACGAAATGTGCCGCCGTTACCGCAGAATACATCGGAAGCGAAATAAGGCTTTTACAAAAAAAGGTCTGTGCCACAGACCATAGTATAAGCGCCTACGCGATGCTGGATCGGCTCATGTCACTCGCCGACGGCATGATCGAAAAGCAGCCGGAGCGGATCGGGATCTCGTGCGGAGGACCGCTTGATGCGCAAAAAGGCGTGATCCTTTCCCCACCCAATCTTCCCGGATGGGATCATATCGAAATAACAAAATACCTTGAGGCGCATTACGGGGTCAAGGCACAGCTTCAGAACGACGCCAACGCCTGCGCGCTCGCGGAATGGAAATTCGGCGCGGGCATCGGCTGTGACAATATGATTTTTTTGACCTTTGGAACAGGACTCGGCGCGGGGCTGATACTGAACGGGAAATTATACGAGGGGACCAACGGAAACGCAGGCGAGGTCGGTCATATACGTCTTGCCGAACGTGGCCCGATCGGATATCAAAAGCGCGGCTCGTTTGAGGGCTTTTGCAGCGGGGGCGGCATTGCTCGCTTGGGATATACCAAAGCGAAAAATGTCATAAAAAAAGGACACCGTCCGCTGTATTTCAGTGACGGAATGTCCGAGAAGGATATCACCGCAAAGGCGATCGCCCACGCCGCTGAGCAGGGCGACAGCACAGCGCTTGAGGTCTACCGCATATCCGGGAAATATCTCGGACGCGGCTTATCGGTACTGATCGATATCCTGAATCCCGAAAAAATCGTGATCGGCAGCATCTTCACACGAAGCCGAAAATTGCTGATCGACGCCATGCAAAAGGAGATCGACGCGGAGGCGCTGCCGATCTCAAGGGGCTGCTGCCAGATCGTCGGCGCAAGGCTTGGAGAGGCGCTTGGAGATTACGCGGCGGTCGCAACAGCGCTTATATGATGAACATCAGGAGGCAGATATGTTAAACGAGCTGCTTGATCGATACCCACAGCTGATCAATTGCAGAGATGCAATCGTAAGCGCCGGGGAGGCTATGATACAATGCTATAAAAACCGAGGAAAGCTGTTGCTCTGCGGCAACGGCGGAAGCTCCGCGGACTGTGACCATATCGTAGGCGAGCTGATGAAGGGCTTCCTGCTAAGGCGCGAGGTCTGCGATCAAAGACTCCCCGCGCATCTTTGCGAAAGGCTGCAATCCCCCTTGCCCGCAATATCTCTTTGCTCACAATCCGCGGCTCTGAGCGCGTTTATCAACGACGCAGAGCCATCCATGGCATATGCCCAATTGCTTTACGGCTATGCACAGCCAAATGACTTGTTCATCGGAATATCCACCTCCGGCAATGCAAGCAATGTGGTCAATGCCGCCACCGTAGCAAAAGCGATCGGCATCGGGACCGTTGCGCTGACCGGAGAGCGCAATAGCAAGCTGTCGGAAATATGCGATATTACAGTCCGTGTACCGGAAACCGAAACGTATAAGATCCAAGAATTGCACCTACCGATCTACCATTATCTCTGTGCTTACGTTGAGGCATATTTCTTCG
>JAGALS010000028.1 GCA_017625065.1 Clostridia bacterium
CTTTACCCACTGGGTGGGCGGCATGGGCGTGCTGGTCTTTATCATGGCGTTTCTGCCCTTAAGCGGCGGACGCAATATGCACATCATGAAGGCAGAAAGCCCGGGCCCGTCGGTGAGCAAGCTGGTGTCCCGTGTGCGCACCACGGCGTTGCTGCTTTATGGCATTTATTTTGTTTTGACCCTGCTGGAGTTTGTGATACTACTGTGCGGTGGAATGGGAGCCTTTGACGCACTCAACACCTCCTTTGCCACTGCGGGCACGGGCGGATTTGGCACGCACGCGGACAGCATGAATGGCTTTTCACCCTTCCTTCAAGTCGTTGTGGGCGTATTCATGCTGCTCTTTTCCCTTAATTTCGGCTCTTATTTCCTTGTGTTGAAGGGCAGATTTAAGGAATTTTTTACTTGCGAGATCCGCACCTTTTTGGTGATCGTTGCCGCAGCGGTGACCGTGATCGCCTTGAACATTCGCGGTATGTTCAGCACAGCGGGAGAGGCGACGCGCCACGCCTTCTTCACCGTATCCTCGATCATTTCAACGACAGGCTTTGCCACGGTCGATTTCGACCTTTGGCCGCAGTTTTCCCGTGCTGTTTTGGTGCTTTTGATGTTCATTGGCGCTTGCGCGGGCAGCACGGGCGGAGGCATTAAGGTGTCGCGCATCGTCATCTACTTCAAGACCGCCGTGCGTGAGCTTCGCACCGCGATCCATCCAAAGCAGGTCAAAAAGATCACCATGGACGGTAAGCCCGTGGAGCAAGCCGTGGTGCGTTCCTCCCTTGTTTTTTTGGTCTGCTTCGTGCTGATCTTCGTTTGCTCGGTGTTGATCGTGTCGGTCGATAATTACGATCTGACCACTAACTTTACGGCTGTGGCGGCAACCATAAACAACATCGGTCCGGGTCTTAACGCGGTGGGACCCACTTGCAACTTTTCGTTTTTCTCGCCGCTATCCAAGATCGTTTTGATCTTTGATATGCTGGCAGGACGCCTGGAGCTGTTCCCGATGCTGCTGCTCTTTGCCCCTGCCACGTGGAAAAAGACGTAAGGAAAGGGTATGCCTGTTCTTTCGTTTGCCAGCTACGCGTGTGCCGAGTGCATCGGCGTGACGGATGGCAGAGAACGTCACCTAGAGGAAAGCATTTATCTGTTAAATGAAGAGTACACGATCGTCGGAGTGCGTAAGGCAGACGGCCTCAATGCGAGTGCGCCCACGATCGGCGACCGCTTTTTCGATCATTTCATGGCAAGCCCCGAGGAGCGTACGATGCTCAGGCATATGCGTTCCTCGATCAGCTGTGACTCGCTGCTGATACGGGCGGGAGGGCGCCCTGTGCTGATGATGTGTCGGTTTTTCGCGCGCACGCGCCTGCTGGTCGCCATCGTGCCCGAGGGCGAGGCCCGCGCGTGCCTTGAAGCGCCCGCGCGCTATGCCGACGTGCTGGAGGCATTGCACGTTCAGCTGTCTGCCCAGGCGCGTGTGCCGGGTGAAGTGTTGGACGGGGACGGCTATGCCCTGCTTTGCGAGTGGCTTTCGCGCGTGCATATTCCCCTGTTTTTCGAAGGGTATCAAAGCAACAGAGCCGATGCGGATATCGCCACGGTGGCGACACGGCTTTCGCATTTGGCGCTTTTGTGCGGCTGTCGGATGGAGTATGATCTTTCGGGCTTCGGCTACGAGCCCTTACGCGTAGAAGACTTTGACCTGATGATCGGTACCGCCTTTGCGATGCTTTTGATGGCACACCGTGTGTGTCGGGATCGTTTGGCGCTGATCGAGGGAAAGCACATATATGGCGAAGGGCCTGTATTAGAGGTTTGTTTGAATTGTGATGCATTGACTGAAACACTTTCTGAAATCGAGGTCTTGAGTCGCGAGGCGGTGACACGGGACGATCTGTTTGCCGCGTATCATTGTCAAAGCAGCTCCTTTCCGCTCAAGCTCGAATTCTCGTTTCGTAACAAGGAGCTGTCCGCGCAGGACGTCAAGGTCAAAATACTGTTTGATGCGGGCGCTGACACGATCAGGACGTATGCGCTCACGGACGAGGAGATCACCGCCGCGCAAGACGAGATCAATGCGTTAAAACGGTAAAAATCCGCCAAAATGAGCAAAAAAACGCCGATCTTGCGCCAAAAGGCGCGATTTCGCCGAAAATCTGCTCTTGACAAGCATAAAATAATATGGTATAATTTCCCCACAATATCCGTGAGGGAGTAGTTACGCCAAAGTGCGGGCAAGTCAACAGCTCTGACCGACATCGGTCTGGCTTGCCTTGATTAACGAGACTCATGTAGGGAATGCTATTGGCAATACTCTACATGAGCCTTTTTTCATCTACGATCCCACGGTGCCCGTGTGGCAGAGAGGAGTAATATGAAGCATTATCTGGAAGAAAGCACCGCCGTCCTTGACGAGGTGCAAAGCGGCGTTGACGGACTTTCCGAGCAGGAAGCCGCCGCCCGTCTTGAAAAAAATGGCAAGAACAAGCTTGCCGAGGGCAAGAAGGAATCGCTCTTGCACCGCTTTTTGAAGCAGCTTGCCGAGCCGATGACCATCATTTTGCTGGTCGCCGCGTTCATTTCGGCAGGCGTGGAGATCTACAACGGCTTGCAGCACGGCTTTGAATTCCCTGCTGACGTTGTGATCATCCTTGCTGTCGTGCTGATCAACGCGGTCCTTGGCGTGTTCCAGGAAAGCAAGGCGGAAAAAGCGATAGAAGCCTTGCAGGAGATCGCCGCGGCGACCTCGAAGGTCATCCGTGACGGTAAGCTCGTTTCGGTGCATAGTGAGGATCTGGTCGTTGGCGATATCATCGTGCTGGAGGCAGGCGATGCCGTTCCCGCCGATGCCAGAATCATCGAATGTGCCTCGATGAAGATCGAGGAAGCGGCGCTGACGGGTGAGTCGGTGCCCGTGACCAAGCAAGAGGGCGTCATGAGTGCCAACGCCAACGGCGACGTTGCGCTTGGCGACCGCAAGAATATGGTCTTTATGGGCTCTACCGTCGTGTACGGCAGAGGCAAGGCGGTGGTGGTTGCCACGGGTATGGATACCGAAATGGGTAAGATCGCCGATGCGCTGGCGAGCGCCGAGGAGGGCAAGACCCCCTTGCAGATCAAGCTCGCGGGTCTTTCCAAGATCCTGACCTATCTGGTCATCGGCATCTGCGTGGTGATCTTCGGCGTTCAGCTCATTCGCCACGGTGTTGGCTTTGAGCCCATCCTCAACTCCTTTATGCTGGCGATCTCGCTTGCCGTTGCCGCCATTCCTGAGGGTCTTGCGACCGTTGTGACCATCGTGCTGTCGATCGGTGTCACCAATATGTCCAAGCGCAATGCCATCATCCGTAAGCTCACCGCCGTGGAGACGCTGGGCTGCACGCAGATCATCTGCTCGGATAAAACGGGTACGCTGACCCAGAACAAGATGACCGTTGTCGACCACTTTGGCGCGGACGAAAATCTGCTTGCCACCGCGATGTCGATGTGCTCGGATGCCGAGTTCGACCGCGAGGCAAAGGCCGCCGTCGGCGAGCCCACCGAATGTGCTTTGGTCAACTATGCCGAAAAGCTGGGCTTTGATAAGAACGATCAGAAGCTCGAATACGTGCGTGTGGGCGAGGTGCCCTTCGACTCGATGCGCAAGATGATGACCACCGTGCACAAGGTGGGGGATGCCATCGTGCAGTTCACCAAGGGTGCGCCCGATGAGATCCTGAAGCGCTGCACCAAGGCGATCGTGGACGGCAAGACGGTCGAAATGACCGATGCCATCCGCGCCGACATTCTTGCCGCCAATAAGGCGATGGCGGATCAGGCGCTGCGCGTGCTTGCCGCCTCCAAAAAAGATCTTACCGCCGAGCCTGCCGTATACGAGGCAGAGGCTGTTGAGTGCGACCTTTGCTTTGTCGGACTTGTGGGTATGATCGACCCCGTTCGTCCCGAGGTCAAGCCCGCCATTGACGAGTGCCGCTCCGCGGGTATCCGTCCCATTATGATCACGGGCGACCACAAGGATACCGCCGTCGCCATCGCGATGCAGCTTGGTATCATTGACAATGCCGCACAGGCGATCACGGGTGCGGAGCTGGACAACATCTCCGACGAGGAGTTTGAGACCGCCGTTGAAAAGTACTCGGTCTACGCGCGCGTTCAGCCCGAGCATAAGACGAGAATCGTCAATGCCTGGCGCAAAAAGGGCAAGGTCACCGCAATGACGGGTGACGGCGTGAACGATGCTCCCTCGATCAAGAACGCCGACATCGGTGTGGGTATGGGTATCACGGGCACAGACGTGACCAAGAACGTCGCCGATATGATCCTTGCCGACGATAACTTTGCCACCATCGTTTCCGCCGCAGGCGAGGGACGCCGCATTTACGACAACATCCGTAAGGCGATCCAATTCCTGCTGGCATCCAACCTTTCCGAGGTGCTGTCGATCTTCTTTGCGACCCTGATCGGCTTCACCATCTTCCAGCCCGTGCAGCTGCTCTGGATCAACCTGATCACCGACTGCTTCCCCGCCCTTGCCCTTGGTATGGAAAAGCCCGAGGCGGACGTCATGAAGCGTCAGCCGCGTGACAGCAAGGAAGGTATTTTCGCAGGCGGCCTTGGCGCTGCGGTCTTCTATCAGGGCGTGTTGGTTACGCTCATTACCTTGATCTCCTATTTTGTCGGTCACTGGTTTGAAACGGGCAACTTTGAGATCACCGACAGCATACACGGCACCACGATGGCGTTCCTCACGCTTGCGATGTGCGAGGTCTTCCACTCCTTCAATATGCGCTCGCTGCGCGGCTCGATCTTCACGATGAAGGGCCAGAACAAGTGGCTGTGGGGCGCAGGGATCCTGTCGCTGATCCTGACCTCTGTGGTCGTGCTGGTCGCGCCCATCGCGAACATCTTCAGTATGGTCGCCATCGGCTGGCAGGAATACCTTGTCGCAATGGCTTTGGGCTTCTGCATCATCCCGCTTGTCGAGATCGTGAAGCTGGTGCATCGCATCATCGACAAAAAGCGCGGCGTGACCCACGCGAACTGAATAATCGCAACTATACTTGACGAGACGAAATGAGCATCATACTAACGAATGCTATGAATACCAATTCTTCGTATTTAGCGTACTATTGTTGGAATTTTGGTTAAAATTGCCTCCCTTGTGCAAATGGGAACTGTGCCGCGTAGCGGCACATGGAGTTTGCTGAGCAAACTCACGGAGGGATTGTTAAAAAACAATTGTTGAAAACAATCCCTCACCCGCTTCGCGGGAGCTCCCTTTGCACAAGGGAGCCTTTTGCTAAACTTTCATTATTGCCGACAAAACGTCGGTTACCTTAACCTAAATCATAACCAACAGCTTAGCTGGTGGTATGCACAAGCCCCTCCGGGGCAAAGCACCGGCAGAGCCTGAAGCTTCACCGAAAAATCTCTCAAACGCATTATACGCCCCGCAGCCGGAAATCCGGCATAGCCTCGCCCCATGGGAGAGGTGGCGGCGTAGCCGACGGAGAGGGGTATTTCTTACCCTCTCACCCGCTATCGCGGTGAAGTTTGCGCAGCAAACTCATGTTGCCGCAATGCGACAACGTGGAGCAATCTCCCAAAGGGAGAGTCTATGGCTAAAGCGTTTTATTCCACCACCTCAGGTGGTGGTTTATATGCGCTGAAGCTACAACAAAGCAAAAAGGGCGGTTGACAAAACCGCCCTTTTTTAGTATACTGAAAGCATCAAAATCAAGTGAGGTGCTTATTATGATCGAAAAGCGCAGTGTTGTTTCTGTTATCCTGCTTTCTATTGTCACGTGCGGCATTTATATGGTCTGGTGGACCTACGTCACCTGCACTGCGTTGCAGCGCGAGGGCGGCAAGACCTCGATCCCGCCCGTTGTGACCACATTGCTGATGCTGTTCACGAGCTTTGGCGGTATTCTGCTTGGTATTGATGCCGATGATAATGTCAATGCCATCAAGGCTGCCCGCGGTATATATACAGCCGACAACAAGGTGCTTTGGATCGTGCTGGGCTTCTTCTGCCCCCTCGCCACGGTGGGACTTGTACAGCACGAGATCAATCAGATCGTCGATGGCTCGATCCCCCCTTACGGCAACTATCCCCCCAACGGTGGTCATTATTAAGCACTAAGGGGCAAGGAAAAAGTATGGGAAAATTTGACGGTATCCTCTTGTGCAGCGATTTTGACGGCACACTTGCCGTGAAAAAGCGGATCTCCCCTGAAAACTGCGATGCCATTCGCTATTTTCAGGCAAACGGTGGGCGCTTTACCGCGCTCAGCGGCAGAACCCCCGATTTTTTAAAGGAGCATTTGCAAGGATTTGAAGCAAATGCGCCGCTTGTGGGGTGCAACGGTGCGCTCATCAAGGACGTGCAAAGCGGCGCGCTGCTTTATGAGGGCGGCAGAAACGATAGCAAGGCGCTGGATGCCTTTGAGCCGTTCTGGCGCGAGAGTGAGCACATCAAACGCATATTTGCCTTTGACCGCCACGCGGTCACCTACTCTTGCGCGCGCAAGGTGAGCGAGGATGCGTTTCTTACGATGGAGGAGCTGAGAGATCATCTTTGCTTTCCCCTGTACAAGGTGGTCTGCTCGGTGGATGACGGCGATTATGCCGTTATGCTGCGCGATGCGCTTGCAGAGCGCCTTGGCGCGTGCTTTGAGGTCTCGCGCAGCTGCCCCACCTACGTTGAGGTGAGTTGCATTGACGCCAACAAGGGCGCGGCGGCGCTTCGCTTGAAGCAGATGCTTGGCGCAAAGCTGCTTGTAACGGCGGGAGATTACGAAAACGACATCTCGATGCTGAGGGCCGCCGACATCGGTTATGCCGTCGGCAATGCCTCGCCCGAGGTGAAGGCGGCGGCAGACCGCGTCACGGTGGACGTTGGCGAGCACGCCATCGCGGCGATCGTAAACGAATTGGATAAGGCGTTTTAAAAAGGAAAGAGCCGACAGCTCTCCAACGGAGAGCTGTCGGCTCTGCTTGTATATAGAAAACCACCAGCAGTGCTGGTGGCTCCAAAAAGCTTTAGCTTTGCACAGTTTCCGCCGCAGCGGAAGGCTCCCCTGTCGTAAACCAAAGAAGCCAAAGGCTTCTTTTTGAAGAACGCTTTGCGTTCTTCGTGGAGCATGTCAGCGCAGCTGACTGAGGGGTTGTA
>JAGALS010000029.1 GCA_017625065.1 Clostridia bacterium
ACCTTTACGTTTGGCATGACAATTCCTCCTTTCGATTACGCCTTAACCGAATCGCGGATGAATACGATGCCGTTCTTGGCGCCGGGAATGGCACCCTTGATAGCGATCAGATTCTTCTCAGCGTCGATCTTGACAACTTTCAGGTTCAGAACAGTGACCTGCTCGTTACCGTATTGACCTGCCATTTTCTTGTTCTTGAACACGCGAGAGGGGCTGGAGTTTGCACCCATGGAGCCGACCTCACGGTGAATAGGACCAACACCGTGCGTAGAGCACAAGGTGTGGTGATTCCATCTCTTGATGGCACCGGTGTAACCGCGACCCTTGGTGATACCGGTCACGTCAACCTTTTCGCCTGCGGCGAAGGTCTCAGCGGTGATCATGTCGCCAACGTTCATAGCAGCCGCACCCTCAAGGCGGAACTCCTTGAGATGCTTCTTGGCAGCAACACCTGCCTTCTCGAAGTGACCCTTCGCGGGCTTGGTCAGCTGCTTTTCCTTGGCATCGATGAAGCCAAGCTGAACGGCATCATAGCCGTCGTTTTCGGCGGTCTTCTTCTGTGCGACTACACAGGGGCCCGCCTCGATAACCGTGACCGGGATCACATTTCCGACCTCGTCGAAAATCTGAGTCATACCGATCTTCTTACCGATAATACCCTTTTTCATTTTGTTTTCCTCCTGTAAATTATTGGTTGACGCAAGCGCCAACATGATTTACAAAGTTGCCGAGCTGCCTTGCGGCATCAGCTGTTATCTTTGTTTTTGCCGCGTTTTGATCAAAGCTTGATCTCGATCTCAACACCGGCGGGGAGCTCGACGTTCATCAGCGCGTCCACGACCTTCTGGGTGGGCTTGATGATGTCGATGAGTCTTTTGTGCGTGCGCATTTCAAACTGCTCACGGCTGTCCTTGTACTTGTGCACAGCGCGAAGAATGGTGATGATCTCCTTCTTCGTGGGGAGCGGTACAGGACCGGAAACGGCTGCGCCGTTTCTCTTGGCAACGTCCACGATCTTCTCCGCAGCGGTATCGATGAGGGTGTGATCGTAGCTCGTCAGTCTGACTCTGATCTTTTCCTTGACTGCCATTTGTTTTGCCTCCTTCTTGAATTTTTGCGTTCCGCGCGCGCCTTATATAATTAAATGAAGGCAGTGCGCCGAAGCGCAATTCGCGTTTGGGGCGAGACCGTTCTGACACCTAGCCGCGCGTTTCATTGTCCCCCTCACAAAAACCGGATTTGCTCACACATCAGCATCTGCATGAGTAGTTTCCGGAAAAAAGGCGATTAAATGAAGCTTTTGGCCGCTGCCTGAACGCACTCTTCCGCCCGATTGAACGGACATACTCCACGAAAGTTACCCGCCCGTCGGCGGCAATCTCTCGCTTCATCGCATATCAGACTTGTGTATTATATCATATTTTGGGTGGGATTGCAATATTTTTTTGTTGTGCATTTCGTAGAACTTTCTATGTTTTTTTGTGCCTTAAATAGCACATTGCACAAAAACAAGGCTTTTTGTGCTTGTTTTCCGCCTTTCGAGCCATTTTTTGGATCATTTTTTTGCTTTGAAGCCGTTTTTGAGCCAAAAACCCGTCATTTTTGCCCAAACCATCTTCGCACACCGCGCCGTGTGCTTCTTTTCCCTGCCCCTTCCCTTCCCCAAAGCTTCAAAAAAAAATTGATGTCCCTCCCCTTTGTACACATTTTGTTCATCTTTGTCTGCTATACTAAATTTGTGTTTATAAATAAGGAGGCTTCCTATGGATACCAGACCCCTCTTTTCCCGTTATCGCCTGTACCTGATCGGTGTTGGGGCGGCAACGTTGGTCGCGTTGCTGCTACGCACCCTCGCGCTCTTTCTTGCCTTTGATAGGGACATCGGCTATTTTTCGACCGCAACGCCTGCCGACGGCTTTTTGGTCTATTCCCTTTACGTTATCGAAGCACTTGCCCTCATCGGCAGCTTTTCGCTTCTTTTCTTCATCCGTAAAGGTGAGCTGCCCGCAGAGCGCGCGCCGCTTTCCAGGGTAGGCTTGTTCGGCACCGGTCTTTGTGCCTTGGCATTTGCCGCTGCCGCCGTTTTTTTGCTGACACAGGTGAACACGCTCCCCTGCCCCGCCATCTTCACAGCGCTTGCGGCGATCTGCTCAGGGCTTGGCGCTGCCTATTTTACTCTGCAATTCTTGGGCAAGCAGAGCAACGCTCCCTTGCTTGGTTACGGTGTGATCCTTGCAGCGGCGCTGCTGCTGTCGGTGACCTATTTCGATCGCTACACGCAAATGAACGCCCCCCACAAGGTCGGGCTTCATCTCTGCCTGCTTTCGATCATGGTCTTTATGCTGTACGAGCTGCGCCCCCTGATCGGCCGTTCCCTGCCGCGTGCCCTGTCCGTGACGTCCGCGATCTGCTGCTTCTTCTGTGCCGCGGTGGGCGTTTCCGATATCATCGCCTTTATCGGCGGAGTTTACACAGACTTCCTTTATCTTATCATAGATCTTCTCGCGACGGGCTTTGCGCTGTATATCGGCAGCCGCGCCGTGGGAGATCTGATGCAAGCGGCGCCCGATGCTGCCGCCGAGACGACAAGCAACGATACCGCCGCATAAACAAACTTCAAGAATATCAAATAACAGCAAAACTTTTAATTTTTAATAGCTTAAGGAGAAGATCATGAAGCCACTGATTGACAAAGCACTGATCCTAGCCCACAGAGGAGCAAGCGGATATGCACCCGACAACACCATGGAAGCATTTGAATTGGCACACAAAATGGGGGCAGACGGCGTAGAGCTTGACGCCCACTTAACCGCTGACGGCGAGATCGTCGTCATTCACGATTCCAAAATAGACGCAGTTTCAAACGCGCAAGGCCTTGTTTCCCAGTACACGCTTGCGGAGCTGAGGGAATTTGATTTTGGATACCAATTCTACAAGGGACAGCGGAAAGGGATCAAGATCCCCACGCTGGATGAGGTCTACGACTTCATCTCTGCCACCAACATGATCGTAAACGTTGAAATAAAGATCGGTGATCGCGAGATCATCGGTGCGTGTCACGAAGCAGCCGCACGCCACAATATGCAGGAAAGGATCGTTTATTCCTCCTTTGATCACTACCAGGTACGGCGCATGCACGAACTCGATCCAAGTGCCATTGTCGCCCCCCTGATCATGCACATCTCGCCTCTTGATCCCGCGCAGTACTGCGCCGGTTTGGGCGCGCGGGCGATACATCCGCTGTACACGCAGCTAAGACACGCTGACGGCTATATAGAGAACTGCCATAAGAACGGCATCCGCGTTCATACATGGACAGCTAACAGTGAAGAGCATATCAGATTTTCACTGAGCCAAGGCGTGGACGGTCTTATCACCAACTACCCCGACATCGCCATCAAAATAAGGGATGAGATAAGGAGCAAACAATGAAACCGCTTGCAGATAAAGCTCTTGTTTTCGCATACCGAGGCGCAAGCGCCTATGCGCCCGAAAACACCGTAGAAGCATTTGAATTAGCGCATAAAATGGGCGCAGATGCCGTAACGCTTAATGTCATTTTGACCGCCGACGGCGAGGTCGTGCTGTCGGACACCCCGCTGATCAACACCGTTTCAAACGGTCAGGGCTTGATCTTTGACTACACGCTTGCGGAGCTCAAGATCTTTGATTTCGGATATCAATTCTACAAGGGTCAGCGAAAAGGGATCAGGATCCCCACGCTGGATGAGGCTTACGATTTTCTTGCCGGCACCGATATGCTTGTAAACGTGGAGCTGAAGTCTTACGATCCGCGTGCCGAAAGCAGAAGCTATGATCCAAATATCGTAAACAAATGCCTTGAGATCGCGAAGCTCCACAACATACAAGAAAGGATCCTCTATTCTTCCTTGGATCAATATCAGCTGCACCGCGTAAAGATACTTGACCCCAACACCCGCGTCGCCCCGTTGATCACGAGCTGTGATTTTTCCAATCCGGCACAGCACTGTGTCCACCTGCAAACAAACGTGATCCACCCAAGGCACTATCGAATACCTTATAACGACGGATATGTGGAGACCTGCCATAAAAGTGGGCTTCGCGTTCACGCATGGACAGCAAACAGCGAGGAAAGAATCGCCGTTGCGCTCAGCCACGGCGTTGACGGCGTTATAACGACCTACCCCGACATCGCCATTAAAATAAGGGATGAAATAAGGAGCACACAATGAAGCCGCTTACAGATAAAGCGCTTGTTTTCGCATACCGAGGCGCAAGCGCCTATGCACCCGAGAACACCGTAGAAGCATTTGAATCAGCGCATAAAATGGGCGCAGATGCCGTAACGCTTAATGTCATTTTGACCGCCGACGGCGAGGTCGTGCTATCGGACACCCCGCTGATCAACACCGTTTCGAACGGTCAGGGCTTGATCTTAGACTACACGCTTGCGGAGCTCAAGATCTTTGATTTTGGATATCAATTCTACAAGGGTCAGCGAAAAGGGATCAGGATCCCCACGCTGGATGAGGCATACGATTTTCTTGCCGGCACCAATATGCTTGTAAACGTGGAGCTGAAGTCTTACGATCCGCGTGCCGAAAGCAGAAGCTATGATCCGAATATCGTGAATAAATGCCTTGAGATTGCGAAGCGCCACGACATGCAAGAAAGGGTCCTCTACTCTTCCGCCGATCAATATCAGCTGCGGCGCGTAAAAACACTTGACCCCGATGCCCGCGTCGCCCCATTGATCCTGAGCTGTGATTTTTCCGATCCGATACAGCATTGTGTCCACCTGCAAACAAATGTGATCCACCCAAGGCACTCTCAAATGCCTTACAGCGACGGATATGTCGAAAACTGCCATAAAAGTGGGCTTCGCGTTCACGCATGGGTCGCCAACAAGGAGGAACAGATCGCCCGTGCGCTCAGCCACGGCGTTGACGGCGTTATAACGACGCGCCCCGATGTTGCCATCAGATTAAGAGACGGAATACAGAAAGAAAAATAAGAAAACACCGCTTTTGCTATCCAAAAAAGGATGGCAGAAGCGGTTTTTCACAGAATTCCACGCGAATTATTATTTTTTTCAAAAAAAGGGTTGACAAACCCTTCTCGCCGTGGTATAATACCACCGTTATCCAAAGACAGCAGGTTCCCGTAAAGGCGGCGTTCGCGCAGCTCTCCTGCCGAGGAGCGACAAAACTTCCCTATACTTGAAGTGTGTCTTTCTTCGTGCCGGGGCGTGGTCCTTAGCGGGAGAAAGATTTTTTTATATTTATTTTTCCATGGGAGGTGAAAACAAAAATGCCCAGCAAAGTTATCCTTGAACAAAAGCAGAAAGCAGTTGCAGAGCTGGCGGAGCAGATCAAGAATTCTGTTTCCGGCGTTCTGGTCAACTATCAGGGTATCACCGTTGAGGATGATACCGCCATGCGTAAGGCACTCCGTGAGGCAGGCGTTTCTTACAAGGTTGTAAAGAACACCCTGACCGGCCGTGCTTGTGACATGGTTGGCTATGGCGACATGAAGCAGTACCTGAACGGTATGACCGCAATCGCCATCAGCGAAAACGACGCCGTTGCCCCCGCAAAGGTCCTCAAGAAGTTCGCCGATAAGGTCGAGAGCTTCCAGATCCTTGCAGGCTACCTTGACGGTGCCGTGATCGACGAGAAGACTGTTGTCGCTCTCGCCGACATCCCCTCGAAGGAAACCCTTATTGCCAAGTTCCTTGGCAGCATCCAGTCCCCTTTGTACGGTCTTGCATATGCCCTTCAGGGTATCATCGACAAGAACGGCGAAGAGACTGCCCCCGCCGCAGAATAATGCAGCATAACGGTGCCGCACCGTTCAAGGCGGTCGCCGCATGACGCTTCATGCAAAATAACTTAAATACTCTAATTCAGGAGGAAATTGAAAATGGCAAGCGAAAAGATTACCGCTATTGTTGAAGAGATCAAGGGTCTTACCCTTCTTGAGCTGAACGAGCTCGTTAAGGCAGTTGAAGAGGAGTTCGGCGTATCCGCTGCTCCCGTTGCTGCTGTTGCAGTTGCAGGCGGCGCTGCTGCTCCCGCTGCTGAAGAGAAGACCGAGTTTGACGTTATCCTTGCATCCTTCGGTGCAAAGAAGCTTGACGTCATCAAGGCTGTCCGTGAGATCACCGGCCTTGGCCTGAAGGACGCTAAGGACCTCGTTGAGGCTGCTCCTAAGGCTGTTAAGGAAGGCGCAACCAAGGAAGAGGCCGAGAACATCAAGAAGGCTCTCGAGGACGCAGGCGCTACGGTCGAACTCAAGTAATTCGGTTTCACCGTTACCAAAACCTGACTGTACAAAAAGGGCGTGGCACATGCCACGCCCTTTTTGTCTTTTATTATAAGATCTTCACGGACTTTCAAATTTTGATTTATCATCGGGCACACTGCATGCACATCCCGTCCGTGTGTCATCCTGAGCGCAGTCGAAGTTTTGCGTAGCGAAGCATGAACTCGCCTTTGGCAAGTAACGGGAGATTTTGCGACGGCAACGCCGTCGATTTGCAAAGCAAATTACCAAAATCTCTATCTGAGCGGAGCAAAACCGAGGGAGCGTATGCGACCGAAGGGATCTCGTATGGATTTTGATAGCTTTTCCGCGCAAAGCAACTTTTTTGTCACAAAGGAAGTATGGCAATACTCCACGCGAGATTCCAAAAATGCTTCTGCATTTTTGCTTCAAAAAACGCGCAATTTGTTGCACATTTTTTGAAGTTCGACTACGAAAACATCACGCCGTGATGTTTTTCTCCGCTCAGAATGACGCGAAGAACAGCAAATTTCTTCTTTCTTTTTAAAAAGTTTTCGGGAGTGAGGGTGAATATGTTTTTGCGGATGCAAAAACATAGAGGGAGAGCACCCCTTTTGCAAAAGGGGTGCTCTCCCTCTTATATTTTCGTTTCTCTCAAATTATCTTCTCTTCTCGGCGATCTCTTGAAGCAGATCGGAAAGGAAGGCGTCAACCGACATCACGCCCTTGTCGCCATCCTTGCGGGAGCGCACGGCAACAGTCTGATCGTTCATCTCGTTGTCACCGATAACGAGCATATAAGGCAGCTTTTCCAATTGTGCATTTCTGATTTTCTTACCAATCGTCTCATTTCTGTCATCAATTTCCACTCTTACGCCGAAATTTTCCAATTTTTGTTTCACGGCGTATCCGTAGTCAATGTGCTCATCACCGATAGGCAACACCTTGACCTGAACGGGTGCCATCCAAGTGGGCAGTGCGCCGGCATAGCGTTCGATCAGATAAGCAAGGGTTCTTTCGTAGCAGCCAAGCGAGGTGCGGTGGATGATGTAGGGGCGCTTCATCTGTCCGTCGCTGTCCACGTACTCCATACCGAACTTCTCGGCAAGCAGCATATCGATCTGAATGGTCACGATGGTATCTTCCTTACCGAACACGTTCTTGTACTGAATATCCAGCTTGGGGCCGTAGAAGGCAGCCTCGTCAATACCGATGGTGTACTCTACACCCAGATTGTCCAGGATGTTACCCATAATGCGCTGCGCCTCTTCCCATTGCTCGGGCGTACCCTCGTACTTGATACCCGCACGGGCAGGATCCCACTGGGAGAAGCGGAAGGTGCAGTTTTCCAGCATACCAACGGTGTCCAGACAATATTTCGCAAGCTCCAAGCATCCGCGGAACTCCTCCTCCAGCTGCTCGGGGCGCAGAACAAGGTGTCCTTCGGAAATGGTGAACTGGCGCACGCGAATGAGGCCGTGCATCTCGCCGCTTTCCTCATTGCGGAACAGCGTCGAGGTCTCGCCAAGGCGCATGGGCAGCTCGCGGTAAGAGCGCTTTTTGTTCAGGAAGACTTGATACTGGAAGGGGCAGGTCATCGGGCGGAGTGCAAAGCATTCCTTGGTGTAATCATCGGGGTCGCCCAGCACGAACATACCGTCCAGATAGTGATCCCAGTGACCGGAGATCTTGTAAAGCTCTCTCTTTGCCATCAAGGGCGTTTTGGTGAGCAAGTATCCGCGCTTCTGCTCCTCATCCTCGACCCAGCGCTGCAGGGTCTGGATCACGCGAGAGCCCTTGGGAAGCAGGATGGGCAGGCCCTGACCGATCTCCTCGACCGTGGTGAAGTACTCCAACTCCCTGCCGATCTTGTTGTGGTCGCGCTTGCGCGCTTCTTCCAACGCTTCGATATGCGCCTTCAGCTCGTCCTTGGAGGGGAACGCCGTGCCGTAAACGCGCTGCAGCATCTTGTTTTTCTGATCGCCCTTCCAGTAAGCGCCCGTGCACTGTGTCAGCTTGAACGCCTTGACGGCACCTGTGGAAAAGAGGTGAGGGCCTGCACAAAGATCGGTGAACTCACCCTGCTTGTAAAAGCTGATTACGGCATCGTCGGGCAGCTCGCGAATGAGCTGCACCTTGTATGGCTCGCCCTTCTCTTCCATCAATTTGATCGCCTCGTCGCGAGGTAGCTCGAAGCGCTCAATGAGAAGGTTTTCCTTCACGATCTTCTTCATTTCGCCCTCAATAGCGGCAAGCACGTCGGGGCCAAACGAAATATCGCTGTCAAAATCGTAATAGAAGCCATCCTCAATGGCAGGGCCGATGGTCAGCTTGACTTCGGGGTAAAGGCGCTTGACCGCCTGCGCGAGAATGTGAGAGGCGGTGTGACGGAAGACGTGTCTGCCCTCGGCATCAGCGAAGGTCAGAAGCTGCACCGTGGCATCCTCTTGCAAAAGGTGCGTCATACCGACCACTTGGCCGTTCACCTTGGCAGCAACGTGTGCGCGGCTGACCAGCTCTGCTTCCTTGGCGGCATCAAAAACCGACAACGGTGCATCAAATTTCATTTCTTTTTCGGCAAATTGAACTTTGAACATATCATTCACTCCTTTGAGATAATTTATAAAAACACCCCGAACAGCGATGCTGTTCGGGGTGTGGAAAGATCCGCACGGTTCCACCCGAGCTTTTTACTTTAGCGCGTATGAAATTCAGCAGCCGGGTGGTACCCCTGCGCCGCCTTGGAAGAACTTGCACCAACCGTTCTCTCTCTGTGCCAATGCGCCGCGGGACGTGTCCCTGCCATCATTTTATTATATCATTCTTTTCTTTGCGTTGTATTCGCTTTTGGGGTTGACGAAATTTCGCCATTCCAGATCGCCACGCTCCAAGGCGGTGATCAGCACCTCCGCGGTCGCGATATTGGTCGCCACGGGGATGTTATAGCGATCGCACATCAAGAGCAGATCCTGCTCCTCCTCATTAAAGGGGGCGTTAGAGCGCGTATCGCGGAAGCAAAGCAGGATGTCGATCTCATCATAGGCAACACGGGTGGTGATCTGCTGCTCGCCGCCCTGCTCACCGGTCAGCAAGCGCTCGATATTGAGCCCCGTTGCCTCGGAAATATACTTTGCCGTGATGCTGGTGGCGCAAAGATTGTGCTTGCTCAGTATTCCGCAATAAGCGATACAGAACTGTGTCATCAGCTCTTTTTTCGTGTCTGCCGCAATAATGGCGATCTCCATTCCGTGCACCTTCCTTCTTGTAGAATAGAAAAAACAAAACCCATTTTTTATATTATATCATATCCTAATTCAAGATGTCAATGCAATTTTCTGTTTTTTTCAATAAAAATCCCCCGCCTTGCAAGCAAGTCTGCTTGCAAGGCGGGGCGAGTCTTTTCGTTTTAGCGCTTTTTCTTTCTGAGCACGAACCAGAACAGCGCAAAGCCTGTGCCGCCAAGGATGGTGACCGCGCCGATCACGATGCCTGCGACAGCACCGCCCGAAAGTCCCTTCTTTGCAGGTGCTTCTGTATTGCCATTTTGCGCGTTATTTTCGTTACCGTTTGCGGTGTTTTCGTTACCGTTGGTGTTGTTTTCGACCGTTCTCTCGGCGCCGCAGACGTTGCAGCTCGCATCGGTGTCGCCGTCGTAGGTGTGCTGTGCAAGCTCACCGTATGCCTTGCCGCAGACCGTGCATACTGCCTTTGCCGTGCAGGTCGCGCTGCCGCCGGTGTGCTCGTTGAGCTTCGTCACGCCGCAGTAGTCACAGATGTGGTCGGTGTCGGTATCACTGTCAGCGCACGCGCCGCCCATATCGTTCTTGCCGCAGTTGTAGTCACACTTGTGGTCGGTGTTTTCATCCTTGTGCTGGGCAAAATCGCCGTACTCTGTTTCGCAGACCTCACACTTTGCCTTTGCCTTACAGGTAGGAGTACCGCCGGTATGCGCAGCCTTTGCCTCTATCGCTACTTGACTACACTCCGTACAGTTCACAGCAGTGGTACAGTTACCGTCGTCTTCGCCGGGCGTGTGCGCAGCCTTCGCCGGAGTCGTTTCAGTTCCGCATATCGAGCAAGTGATAGCGGTCGTGCAATCACCGTCGTCTGTGCCGGGCGTGTGCGCAGCCTTTGCCTCTATCGCTACTTGACTACACTCCGTACAGTTCACAGCAGTGGTACAGTTACCGTCGTCTTCGCCGGGCGTGTGCGCAGCCTTCGCCGGAGTCGTTACAGTTCCGCATACCGAGCAGGTGATGGCGGTCGTGCAATCACCGTCGTCCGCGTTCGGCGTATGCGCGGCAAGCGCGCCGTACTGCTCACCGCAGACCGAGCAGGTCGCCTTCACCGTGCAGGTCGCGCTACCGCCGGAGCAGTCGTTGAGCTTCGTCACACGGCAGTAATCACAGACGTGGTCATTGTCGGTGTCGCAGTCGGCGCACGCGCCGCCCATCCTCTCGCCGCAGCCGTAGTCGCAAAGGTGGTCATTGCCCTCGTCCGTATGCTCTTTACCGATATTGATGGCGTTTTCAAAGGTCTCCAAAGCGTCGATCAATTTCTGCACGGCATCAAGCACATCCTTGCCGGTTGCTACGGATGTTTTCGCTGCCTGAGCAGCAGTGATCTCGTCGTTCAGAGCGTCTATTGTATCTTGGGAAAGGACGTATTCTGCGCCCACTTCCACCGCGCAGGGCTTATCTGCAACCACAACACCATTCAGCTTTTCGGTTGCATCGGCGATCGCGCTGTCGATCAGAGTGGTGTCCAGCCCCACGACCTTATAGTAGGTGGTACCGTTTGCATCGGTCGCTTCTTCGGTCACGTAGCCCTTGTTCTGAACACTGCTTGCAACGTAGGCGAAGAGGGTGTCCCCATCCTGCTTTGCCACAAACGCCGCATCCACGGTATCGTAGAAATAGTAGGTCGTACCACTCAGACGGATGATCTGCGTACCCTTGAAGGCGGTCAGATCAACGGTGCCGGCGCAGCTAAAGCCGACATAGAATTTGACGTTACCGCTCAGGGTAAGGGTCTCGGCGGAGTTCAAATTGAACGCAACGTTAGTGCTAGCAGGACAGGAAACAACCACCCCATCGGGTCTGGTCTCGTTAAATGCGGCGCCGATCACAGTGCCTTCATTCAGCACGAATTTATATGCGGGGGTTTTGCTGCGTTTTATAATATTTGTAATACCGGAAGCAAAGGATATATCCGATGACGTGATATTAAATTGTCCACCGGTGCCTCTATAGTAATAAACAATATATTTGGCGGCATAAAGCTTGGAGTCGATGATATTCACCGTGTGGTCTGTCGACGGGCTTTCATTGATCTGCATGAGCTCTTCCCCGCTGACAAGAGTGGAGTTTTTGATCGTCATTGCATATCCCGCTTGAGGCTTTTTCATGTAGATAACGTCGCCGGCAGAGAAGAAGTGGCAGCTGGTGATCTTGATATTGACTTTTTTACTGTCACCCTGCATGACGATCTGTCCGCCATCGCCCGTGCCTGTGGAAATCACGTCAAGATTCTTAAACTCAACAATGGTATTGTTGTCACCGCTAGCGGTAACATAAAACAGCTTCACCGAGGTGTTGATCAGCTTGCCGTTACCGTCAACGGTAAGGGCCTTATCAATCGTGAGCTCTTTGTCAACCGTAATATTGGAAAGCAAAACAACGGTACCACCCTCAGGCGCCGCGGCGATCGCATCGGCTAAATTCGGGTAATAGGTAATCGCGTCACCGTCCTTGACGGAAGCCTCGGCACCCGTAAGAACAGCCGTGCTCAAAGAGCCGCTGTTCAGCGTCAGCGTGTTGCCGTTCAAGTCAATCGTGATCGCCTTTTCAACAGTCAGCGCATCGGCTGTGACGTCACAACATAAGGTATAGATATCACCGTCAACGGCGTTGTCAACCGCGTCGGCAAGCTCATCGCAGAAGTAATAGTTATTGCCGCTCTTGCGAATGCTCTTAGCCCCCGTGAAGGCGGTCAGATCAACGGTACCCGCGCTGGTAAAGGCGGCATTGCCGACACCGCTGTTAAACGTGACGTTACCGCTCAGGGTAAGGGTCTCGGCGGAGTTCAAATTGAACGCAACGTTAGTGCTTGCGGGGCAGGAAATGACCTTTCCATCGGGTCTGGTCACATTAAATGCGGCGCCGATCACAGTACCGTCATTCAGCACGAATTTATATGCGGCGCTGCCTTTGTTCAGTCTAATACTTGTAACGTTGGAAGCAAAGGCTATGTCTGTTGACGTGATATTAATTTGTGCTTTACCGCTATAGTAATAAACAATGCGTCCGTCGGAATAAAGCTTAGAGCCGGTGATATTCACCGTGTAGCTTGCGTTGCCATAATTGATCTGAAGGAGCTCCGCACCACCGGTAAGCGTGGAATTTTCGATCGTTAGCGCATATCCCGCTTGAGGTCTGCTCAAGAAGATAACGTCGCCGTTAGAGAAGAAGCGGCAGGTGGTGATCTTGATATTGACCTTTTTACTCGCATCTTGCCAGACGATCCATCCGCTGTCGCCGAAGCCCATAGAGATCACGACAAGATTCTGAAACTCGACGGTTGCCTCGTTAGCTGTAATCTTGAACAGCACCGCCCAGGCGTTGATCAGCTTACCGTTGCCGTCAACGGTAAGGGCCTTATCGATCGTGATCGTTTCGTCAACCGTAATATCGGAAAGCAAAACAACGGTACCGCCGGCAGGCGCCGCGGTGATCGCAGCCTCAAGCGAGGCGTAATTGGTTGTGACGCCGTCGACTGTAACAGATGCCACAGCGGCGATAGCCGTACCGCAGCCATACTTACAGGTGGTAGCAGTCGCGGACTCACCCTCGTGCGCGACACCCGGTTTGATGACACTCCTGAAGGTATTCAGCGCCGTATCCAAAGCGGCAGCGGCGCTTTCGACCTCCGCTGCCGTCGCAGCGTCGGTCTTTGCCGTCACGGCGGTGGCAAGGGCATCGTTCAGTGCCTGCATTTCGGCGGCGGTGACGTATAGATTGCCCTCGCCTGCCCCACAAGCCGTTTCAGCTGTTACAACATTCGCTTTTAACGTATCGGCAACACCGATGGCGTTGCTGATGGCAGACGTATCCACCGTTACCGTGACGTTACAGGTTACAGAACCATCGGCAGTTGTGACGGTGACGGTCGTTTCGCCCTTTTTCAGCGCGGTCAGCTTGCCGTTTTCGTCGATCGTAACGATGCTCTGGTCATTGGACGTCCAGCTCACGGCACCGCTAACGGTCAATTGAAGCGTTTCGCCCGCGGACAACGTGACGTCAGCGCCCTCTGCGGGGATGCTGATACTAAGGTCTTCCAAAGCGGTCCTTAAATTCTGTGCCGCTTCGTTGATCTCGGTGTGCTGCGTTGCCGTATAGAAATTCTCCAACGAATCCACGGTGTCATAGCTGACGGTGATCAAGCCGCCAAGCGTATCGGAAAGCGCCCGGATATTGGCAATTTCGGTTGCGTCATAGCTGTCGGCATCGGCAAGCACCTTCTGTGCTGCCTGATAGATCCGGCTGACGTTGCTGTCACCGACAGAAATCGTGATATCCTCATCCGGGAAATATTCACCCGTTGCGTAGTTTACGGCGCGGAACACGACGCGGTCGGCATAGATCTGCACCTCATAGCCATTGCCGCCATCCCTCAAGGCAGGCGCCTCCACAAAAGAGCCGTAGGGACGCACAACACCGACCGAGGTCGCGAAGGCATGGTGCATATGACCCGACAGGAAGATCGAGGTGGGATACTTTGCAAGGATCTCCTTGATCGCCGCATTGGATTCCTCCGGCGTTTTTTCCCCAACGTAGATCGTCTGGTTATATGCGTTACTGCCTGCGTGTGTATCCATCAAAGCCTGATGGGATACGATAAAGACGGGCTTTTGGGGATCCTTTGCATATGCGGCGGCAAGGGTCTGCTCAAGCCATGCCAGCTGCTCCTCGGACATATACATGGCATCCTTCAGATCCATCTCGGGGTTCAGCATAATAAAGGTATAGCCGCCAAGCTCCTTCACGTGATAGACCTGATCTGTGCTTGGCATATATTCCGCATTATACGATAGGTAGAAATTTTTCGCGATCTCCCAATTGCTGGTCTCGGAATTATACCCGCTCGGGGTGCTGTACCACCCCGATTTAGAGGCGGAACGAACGTCATGGTTACCCATAATGATCGCGGTATTGGCAGCAGAAACGGGGCTGTAATGCTCGGTCAGCCCATAGAACTGCGTATATGTGGTGTCCTTGCAATAATCGGTAATATCACCCGTTACGATAAGACCGATGTTGGTATCCGCATTGATAGCCGCCATGCCCTGCAGTGCTTGCTTATACACAGTGGGATTGACCTCAATATGGACGTCGGATACCCAATGGAAGCTTGCCAAAGGGGTTTCCTCTTCTTCTACTGTGGTCGCCATAGCATTCACCAAACCAAGACACAGCATCATGGCAAGCAGTAGCAAAGAGATTATTGTCTTCATTGACCTTTTCATAATAATTCTCCTTATATAAAACATGGACACTATAATTTTATCACAAAAGCAAAAAAAAGCAAGCCCTTGGGGGCAATTTGTAGCAACCCACAAAAAGTCAGCTTAAAGAATAGCAGTTTTGAACAAGCCCCAGAACAGACGGCACAAAAGCCGCAGGAGGCACGGCCTCCCGATGGCACCGTCCGCGGCCAATGTCCGAAAAACAAAAAATCACCCCTCCGCTACGGGAAAGGTGATCCTTTGTTTTCATTAAAATTATTCAGCGCTCTCGGCAGCAGCTTCCTCAGCGGCCTCCTCGACAACCTCCTCGGGCATTGCAGCCTCAGCGGCAGCAACCTCCTCAAGCAGTGCGCGGATGGAAAGGCTGACCTTCTGCTTGTCAGCATCGATCTCGATGATCTTCGCGTCAACGCTCTGGCCAAGCTCCAGCACGTCAGCGGGCTTGCCGATACGGGTCATAGCGATCTGAGAGATGTGAATGAGGCCGTCAACACCGTCGATGATCTCAGCAAATGCACCGAAGGGCATCATGTTCACGATCTTAACGGGAACAACGTCACCAACCTGATACTGGTTCGTGAAGATGAACCAGGGGTTGCTTTCCTCGGTCTTGTAGCCAAGAGAAATGCGCTTCTTTTCCTTGTCAAAGGACTTGACGAATACGGTGATCACGTCGCCGACAGCCACGACCTCTGCAGGGGACTTGATATGCTTCCAGGAAAGCTCGGTGGTGTGAACCATACCGTCCACGCCGCCAAGGTCGATGAATGCACCGTAAGAGGTCATGCTCTTAACAGCACCGGTGTAGGTCTTGCCCTCCTCGATGTTAGCCCAGAACTCCTCTTCCTTTGCACGGCGCTCATCGCGCAGCACCGCACGGATCGAGCCGATCGCCTTGTTACCGGGCATCTTGGTCTCGATGATCTTGAACTTAACGGTGGTGCCCTTCAGGGGAGCAAGGTCGCCGTCCTTCGGCACGCCCGACTGAGAAGCGGGGATGAATACGCGGTTGCCAAGCACAGAAACGGTCAAACCGCCCTTTACGACGGCAGTGACCTCTGCCTCAAGAACAGCACCCTCTTCCTTGGCTGCCACGACCTTTTCCCAGTTCTTGCTGGAGTCCACGCGGCGCTTGTCAAGCTCGGCAACGCCCTCGACGTCGCTGACGCGAATGACCTTAGCCTCGACCACGTCGCCGACCTTGTAAGCCTCGGTCAGCTTTACAGAAGGATCGTCAGTTACACGCTCGGCCTTGATATAGCCGGTTACGCCTGCGCCAAGATCCAGCTGCAGCTCGGTATCGGTCACATGCATGATCGTACCGCTCACGATATCTCCTGTATTTAAAGTCTTGTCAACACTGTTGGCAAGCAATTCTGCAAAGTTTTCCATTTCACTCATTGTTTTATGTACCTCCTCAATGATGTCCGACGGAGTGGATGCTCCGGCGGCTAACCCTACTTTGCGGTGGGTTAATGCAAACGGCTTTACCAGATCCAGATCCCTTTTGCCCGTCACGCGAATGGTATCGGGACAAATGGCGCGGCAGATCTCATAGAGCTTCGCGGTGTTCGAGCTCTCAAGACCGCCGATCACGATCATCCCGTCACATTCCCGTGCTAGACCCTCGGCTTCGGTCTGGCGCAAGTCCGTAACATTACATATTGTATCAAAAATTAAAGCATTTGTACAGTACTTTTGCAAAAGTTTTTGACATTTTTTCCATTCTGTTAACTTCTGGGTGGTTTGAGCGACCATTACAGGCACTTTTGACGACAGATCAAGCGCCTTTAATCCCGTTTCCAACGCTTCAGCATTAGCGAAAACGTGCTTTTCCCCCGCAAAGCAGCTCATAAAGCCCTCCACCTCGGGGTGGTGCTCACTGCCGATGCAAAGGAAAACGTGTTGATCCTTCCCCTCGCCCTTGCTCACGTCCGCCGCAATACGGTGGATCTTCGAAACGAACGGGCAGGTGCAATCCTCAAAGGAAAAGTCGGGGTGCTCCGCGGCAAGGCGCTCGAGCAAGCGGCGCGTCTCCAACGGTATTCCGTGCGCGCGAACGAATACGGTCGCGGGATGCTTTGCATCGGTCGCCGCGGCAATAGCGAGCAGCTCCTGTGCCGTGACGGCAACCACGCCCGCAGCCTCCAGATCGCGATTATAGTCCTCGTTATGTATCAGATGCCCCAAAGTAAACAGCTTCTCGCCCTCGGCGGCTGTGCGGATGCGGCGGGCAAGACGATCGGTTGCGGCGCGCACACCCGGGCAAAAGCCCGCGTTCTGTGCGATCACGATCTCCATTACGCCTGCTCCTCACCAAGGCGGCAGATCTCGTCATAGATCATCTCGGTGATACGGGCATACTCGCCCGAAACGCCCTCCTGGTAGTTGAATTTTTCAAAGGGGATCGGCTCGCCGACGATCACCGTCACGCGGCGCAAGAAGCGCCATTTCTGATGTTTCATTTTAATGAAAACAGGTAGCACCGTCGCGCCCGTATGGGCGGCGATCAGCCCCGCGCCGAATTTGACCTTGCATTCGCGCGGATCCTTTTCGGGGCAGCGCGTGCCCTGCGGAAACATACCGACCGATCTGCCGTTTTTGAGCAACGAAATGCTGTGCTTCACGGCACCGACGTCGCCCTTGCCTCTGGAAACGGGAAAGGCGCCGAGCTTACGCACAAGCCAACCCAGCACAGGCACCTTGAAAAGCTCCGCCTTCGCCATAAAATGAGGCTGCTGACGCTTGAGAGAGGCGGCAATGAAAACAACGTCCAACACGGTCTGGTGGTTGGCACAGACAAGATAGGGTCCGTCCTCGCGCTTCGGCTCATTTTTGTGATTGATGCGGCGCACACGAAAGAGCAGTCTTGCGGGAAATCCGAGCAAAGCACGGATCACGGTATAAAATGCGCTTTTCATACGGTGCACCCCGCTTTTTGCTGCACCAGGGCGATCACGGCATCGGCACTTTCCTCCACCGTCATCCCCGAGTTATCCAGCACCGTAGCATCCTTTGCGGCAACGGCGGGTGCGATCTCGCGCGTGCTGTCGTTGTGGTCACGCTCGCGCATTTCGCGCAATACGTCCTCAAATTTCACGTCCATTCCCTTTGCTTGCAGCTCCAGGGTGCGGCGCTTTGCGCGCGCTTCGTCGGATGCCGTCATAAAGATCTTGACGTCGGCATTCGGCAGGATCACCGTGCCGATATCGCGACCGTCCATAATGACGCTGTTCTTTGCGGCGATATCCCGTTGGGTATCGAGCAAAAAGCTGCGCACGGCAGGCACCGCCGACACAGCAGAGGCGTACATCGAGATCTCGGGCTCACGGATGCGGTCGCCCAGATCCTCGCCGTTCAGATAAACGTGCTGCGCGCCGTTTTCATAGCGCACCTCGATCTTGATGTCGGGCAGACATCTCACGATACCGTCAATATCCTCGCGTGTGACACCTTGAGAGCGCACGTAGTAGCCAACGGTGCGATAAAGCGCACCCGTATCCACGTAAACGATACCAAGCCGTGCCGCAACAGCCTTCGCAACGCTGCTTTTTCCGGCTCCGCTCGGTCCGTCGATTGCAATTTGAATCATAAGCTCCTCCTATGCGATATATCCCTTATTCCGTCATTTCCCAAACGGCGCTCGCCGCGCTCTCGCCCGCAAGCACACCCGTAGAAAATGCGATCTGCAAATTAAAGCCGCCCGTATAGGCGTCAAGGTCAAGCACCTCGCCCGCGAAGTACAGTCCCGCGGTCTTTTTGGATGCCATCGTGCGCGGATCGATCTCGGTGAGCTTCACGCCGCCCTTTGTGACGATCGCTTCCTCAATGGGGCGAAAGCCTTTGATCTCAACCGTCAGTCCCTTGAGCAGCTGCAGGAAGGCGCGGCGCTCCTCCTTGGTCACAGTATGCACCTTTTTGCGCGGATCGATTCCCGATTGCTCCACAAGCGGCTGTATCAGCTTTTGGGGCAATAAGTCCCCCAACGCGTTGAGAAAATCCTTGTTTTTGTACTTTTCAAAATCCGAAAGCAGACGTGCATCCAGCATTTTTTCATCCAAGGCGGGCTTGAGGTCAATACTGACCGTATAGCGACCGCGCTCCATCGGGCGCAGATGCGCCGATGCGGAAAGCACCAAGGGACCCGTTAAGCCGAAATGCGTGAACATCATCTCGCCGAAATCGCGGAAGATCACCTTGTTTTTTTGCCGATCGGTGACCGAAAGCGCCACATTTTTGAGCGAAAGCCCCTGAACACTCGCGCAAAAGCGCCCGTCCTCGACAAGGGGCACGAGGGACGGCTGCTGTGGCACGATGCTGTGCCCCGCCGCCTCGGCAAAGCGATAGCCGTCGCCCGTCGAGCCCGTCAAGGGATAGGAAAGTCCGCCCGTGGCGACGATCACGACGTCAAAATCCATACTCTTTTTGCCGTATAACACACCCCGTACGCGGTCGTTTTCGATCTTCAGCCCGTCAACGCGCTCGTGGATGAAGGAAATCCCCTTCTCACGGCAAACGCGCACCAGCGCATCCACGATATCGGTCGCCTTGTCGGATACGGGAAACACACGGTTCCCTCTCTCCACCTTCAAGGGCACGCCCGCTTGTTCAAAAAAGCGCTCGGTCTCGGCACTGTCAAAGCGGCTCCAAGCCGAGAATAAAAAGCGTGCATTCTCGGGAATATTCGCAAAAAAGTCATCACGTGTGCAATGATTTGTGACATTGCACCGTCCTTTGCCCGTGATGCGCAGCTTTCTGCCGCATCGCTCGTTGCGCTCATAGACCGTAACGGGAACGCCGAGCTCTGCCGCGTGGATCGCCGCCATCAGCCCTGCCGCGCCGCCGCCGATGACGGCAACGCCCTTTTTCAATTGCTCCATATCAATTATTCTTATCGTAAACGTCGTATTCGTCAAAGATCTTCTCAAGACGGCGCAGGCGCTCGGCGACCTGGTCGTGCTTGCTCATCGCAACCGCCACCACCATCGCGTTGATGATGCTGAGCGGCGCCACAAGGGAGTCCACAAAGGATGCCATATCGCTGTGCGCGATCAGAAGCTGATCGCAGTCGGTGGCAATGGGAGAAGCGGCGCTGTCGGTGATCGAGACTACGTCAGCCCCCGCGTGATGCGCGAAGCGCACCGCTCGCACCGTGCGCTTGGAATAGCGCGGAAAGCTGATGGCAATGATCACGTCGTTCTTGCCAATATCCAATATCTGCTCAAACATTTCGCTGCCCGAGGTCAGCTCAACGTTACGCACGTTGTCAAACATCATACGGAAATGAAGCGTGAGAAATCCCGCAAGAGATGCCGAGGAGCGCGAGCCGATGATATAGATGTTGCGCGCGCCGACGATCTTATCCACCGCGGCATAAAAGGCATCCTTGTCAAGAGACTCCAACGTGTGACGGATCTTATCCGCATCACCCAGCAGCACCTTTTCAAGAACGGTATCCTTTTGCAAAAGGTTATCCGCCACCTCCATGCGCTGTGCGGCGGTCAGATTGGTTTTGGCAAGCTCCTGCAGGGCGCGCTGCAGCTCGGGATAGCCCGAAAAGCCAAGCTCATCGGCAAAGCGCACCACCGTGGATTCGGACACGTGCGCGACACCCCCGAGCTTCGAGGCGGTCATATAGGCGGCGCGGTCATAATGCTCCAAAATATAGCTTGCGATCTGCCGTTGCCCTTTTGAGAAGGTCGGCATTCTGTCGGTCAGCTGCTGCAAAAGATTCTGCTTCATACATATCCTCCGTCGGGCGGATCGTGTCACTGCCCATATCTTAATTATTATATAACAATATAATAAAAAAGTCAAGATGCTCTATTTTTCAAAAAGCGCTTGACAAGTTTCTCTTGGTATGTTATACTCATTAAATAAAGACGATGACCGAAAAGAGTAAGCAGGAAAGCACCGCGCAGAGAGCCGCCGGTTGGTGCAAGGCGGAGAGGGAGCGCTTGCCGAATACCTTCGTGAGTTGCACACCGAACGAGCTTTCCAGTAGGCTGTGACGGCTTCGCCCGTTATGCGAGAACGGCTTTTCGCCGTGAGATGCCATTTTTCAAATGGTAAACAGAGGTGGTACCGCGACACCGATCGCCCTCTTGCAGCATGCAAGGGGCTTTTTTCTTTTCTGTTCTTTTCGCGCCAACAAGTAAAATGATCAAAGGAGATAAAAAATTATGAAAATCTATGAAGAACTCGTCGCACGCGGCCTGATCGCACAGGTCACCGACGAAGCCGAGATCCGCGAGCTGATCAACGCGGGAAAGGCGACCTTTTACATCGGCTTTGACCCCACAGCGGATTCGTTGCACGTGGGTCACTTTATGGCGCTGTGCCTGATGAAGCGCCTGCAGATGGCGGGCAACAAGCCCGTTGTACTCATCGGCGGCGGCACCGCGATGGTGGGCGACCCCTCGGGCCGTACCGATATGCGCCAGATGATGACCACCGAGACCATCGCACACAACGTGGAATGCTTCAAAAAGCAGATGTCCCGCTTCATCGACTTCGGCGAGGATAAGGCGATCCTTGTCAACAACGCCGATTGGCTCATGGACCTCAATTACGTTGAGGTGCTGCGCGACGTGGGCGCTTGCTTCTCGGTCAACAAGATGCTGTCTGCCGAGTGCTATAAGCAGCGTATGGAAAAGGGACTTTCCTTCCTCGAATTCAACTATATGATCATGCAGTCCTACGACTTCTATCATCTGTTCAAGCACTACGGCTGCAATATGCAGTTCGGCGGCGACGATCAGTGGTCCAATATGCTGGGCGGCACCGAGCTGATCCGCAAGAAGCTGCAAAAGGATGCTTACGCGATGACCATTACCCTGCTGCTCAATTCCGAGGGCAAGAAGATGGGCAAAACGCAGTCGGGCGCCGTTTGGCTGGATCCCGCAAAGACCAGCCCTTACGATTTCTATCAGTATTGGCGCAACGTGGGCGATGCCGACGTGCTCAAATGCATCCGTATGCTGACCTTCCTGCCGATGGAAGAGATCGAGGCGATGTCCGATTGGCAGGGCGAGCAACTCAACCGCGCTAAGGAGATCCTTGCCTTTGAGCTGACCAAGCTGGTGCACGGCGACGAGGAAGCCGCCAAGGCAGAGGCGCAGGCAAAGGCATTGTTCGGTGCAGGTGGCGGCGAGGATGCGCCCACCACGGAGCTGACTGCTGATGACTTCATCGACGGCGCCATTGACGTGCTGACCCTCTTTGCAAAGAGCGGGCTTTGCGCTTCGAAGTCCGAGGCGCGCCGCACGGTCGAGCAGGGTGGCGCATCGGTGGACGGTGAGAAGGTCACCGACATCAAAAAGACCTATACGGTCGCGGAATTTGCCGACGGAAAGCTGCTGCGCCGCGGCAAGAAGAATTACAGAAAAGTCATTTTGAAGTAATGAATAAGAGAAAGCCGACAAGCACCAAGGTGCTTGTCGGCTTTTGCTTTTATGGTTTTGCAGGTCTGTTGCGGTCGATCTCGGCGCAAAGATATTTGCCAACGTCCGCCATATGTTTGGCACCGATGGGTAGATATCCGTCATCTCTGCCCGTACCGGTCAAAATGGAACGGTTGACCTCATAGGTGAAATCGCCCTTGTAATCGATCTCGCCAAGCGCCCTTGCGATCTCCTTCCAATCCAACATCCCCATATACGGGGCGAGATGTAGGTCACTTTTGTAGTCGTTGTCCTGCACGTGAAGCGAGCCGAGGCGGTCGTGACCAAGCGCGCGGATCATATCGGCAACAGGTCCGCTGCCCGAGGGCAAAACGGCGTGCCCGATGTCAACGCAAGCGGTGATATGTTCACTATCCAACGTGTCGATATATCGCACGAACTCCGCAGGATCAGAGCAGGCATCCGCCACGTAATTTTTGCGAAGCGGATCGCGCTGCATCATATTTTCAACACCGATCTTCACATTCGCTTTTTCGGCGTGAGGAATGAGTCGGCGAAAAAACGCCATATTGCTCGAAAACCTCTTCCTCGTGCCCTTGATACGGCGTATGATGGATCGGATGAACGACCACCACGTCGGCACCGAGGAGCCCTGAGATCTCAATAGAACGTGCTGTGCGAGGAAGGACGACACTCTCAAAAAGCGCCTCGTTATCCCACTGCTCGGGTTTGAAGCCGAAGGGGGCGTGCGTCTGATTGATGGTCATTCCCTTCTCCTCAACGAAGCGGCGCGCATCAAGAGCAAGCTCACGGTAATTCTCACCGTTCATGGGGTCATTGTCATAAACCATCCGCATCAGCGAGTAGTCGATGGCATCAAAACCCGCGGCTTTATAAACGTCAACGCTCTTTTCAAAGCCGTATTCATCCGAAATGGAATGAAGATTGATTGAAAGCTTCATCGCTCTCTCCTTACTGTACCAAATGATAGGCAAAGCCCGCGATCTCGTCGGCAAGGTAAATGAATTCCAGCTTGCCGTTCTTGCCGTAACGGGCGGTCGTTTCGTCAAAACGCACGCCGCGGCGCGTCAGGTGGTAGACAGCGCGCTCCACAGAAGAGGTCTTGACCGCGACGTGGCCCATCGTGCCGCGGCCCACACTGTTCATAAATTCAAAGCCCGTACCCGCAAAGCTGGAGATCACACGCTTGTCGGTCTCAAAGGAAAAGATGTCGCGGAGCTTCGCGGCGGCACTGTCGGCATCGCCCTCGCTTTGACAGTTCACACCCACGTGCAGCAGTTTGAAATCAAGCATCGTGTCAACCGCCTCACGCACCAGCTTTTCAATGCCGGCAAAATCCCCTGCCGCGATCTTGTCGGAGGGCACCATCCAGCTGCCGCCGCAAGCGATGATCTTCGGGAAGGAGAGGTACTGCGCGAGATTTTCGGCGTTGATGCCGCCCGTCGGCATAAAGGTCACGTTGCCATAAGGCGCCGCCATTGCCTTGATCATCTTCACGCCGCCGGAGGGCTCTGCCGGGAAGAATTTGACGGTGGTGAGTCCAAGCGAAAGCGCTTGCTCGATCCCCGTGGGATTGTTGATGCCGGGCACGATGGGAATATCGCGCTCGACACAGTGGCGCACCACGTCGGGGTTAAGTCCGGGGCTGACGATGAATTTTGCGCCTGCGGCAACTGCGGCATCGGCCTGCTCGGTCGTCAGGACCGTTCCCGCGCCCACCAGCATTTCGGGGTATGCCTTGCTCATCGCGGCGATGGCATCCTTTGCAGCCGCCGTGCGGAAGGTCACCTCGGCGCAGGGCAATCCGCCGTCAAGCAATGCCTTTGCAAGCGGCACGGCATCCTTTGCGTCGTCAATTTTGATCACAGGCACAATGCCGATCTTTGAAAGCTCTTCAAGTATAGGGTTCATAACATACTCTCCTTGATTCATTCTTAATTGATTATATCATACTCTTTTTCTTTATAAATGTCAAGAAAATTCGGCAATTCAAAATATTCAAAATATTCAAAATATTTTTCAAAAAGGTGTTGACAAAACGAAATGAACGTGGTATAATAGCAACCGCGTTATGTGTGTTATGGGAGCATAGCTCAGTTGGGAGAGCATCTGCCTTACAAGCAGAGGGTCACAGGTTCGAGCCCTGTTGTTCCCACCATTTGGCCCGGTAGTTCAGTTGGTTAGAACGCTAGCCTGTCACGCTAGAGGTCGTGGGTTCGAGTCCCATCCGGGTCGCCACCACCTCAAAACGAAACTGTACTACCCCGCGCGGATTTAGCTCATTTGGTAGAGCGCGACCTTGCCAAGGTCGAGGTGGCGGGTTCGAGCCCCGTAATCCGCTCCAAAAAGCAAAGGCACCACCCAATCGGGTGGTGCCTTTGCTTTTTGGCGGCTTACGGGCTTGCGAAGAAGCCGCACCAATTTGCCATGCAAATTGGTTAGCGGGGCAAGTTTCGCCTTGGCGAAACTTAGCTTTTCAAACCGCCAGCGGTTTGAAAATGTCGAGCACCCGTAATCCACCTTACGGCGAGTAACTGAAGTTTTTGCGACGGTTGAACACCGTCGATTTGCTTTGCAAATTGCCAAACACGGGACGTCGAGGGCGCCGTCCCCTACGGGTTTGTGCGTTTTTCGGATGTCGGTCGCGGATTGCGGACCGGACGCTCGCAAGCTCGCTATTGTGTCGCTTCGCTCCTTACGAGGACGCCTGTCCCTACAGGTTAGTGCGCGGTTCCACAACAAATAACGGTCTCTCCTTAAAAACTTTTTTCTTTTTTTAAAAACCCCTTGACAAAGCTCCCCTTCCTTGCTATAATAGTAAGGCATTCTGAATATGGCGCCATGGCCAAGTGGTAAGGCACGGGTCTGCAAAACCCTTATCCCC
>JAGALS010000030.1 GCA_017625065.1 Clostridia bacterium
ACGGCGGTGGTCGGTATGGACCTTCGTTTGACGCAGCCCCTTGAGGATATGGACATTCACCTGTTTTACAAGGTGACAAACCTTGAAACGGGCGAGAGCCTGCATATGGACGATCCGATCACTATTCGTATAAAGGGCAAATACGACGCCGCGCAAAAAAACCGCCCCCGCGTTCTGCCCGCCATCCGCGAGTGGAAGGGGGATGACGGCTCGTTTTTCTTTGGCGGGCGCGTTGTCGCTTCAGACGATGCTACATACGAAGCCGCTTTGATCGTCAAGTCCTATATTGAAGGAATGACAAAAACACAGGTCATGCTCACGCGTGAAGCGCCGCAATGTGGCGATGTTTGTCTGACGCTTGCCCCCGATCTCGCCGTTGGTGATGAGGGGTATGTGATGGAGATCGGTGACACTTTAGTGATCAGGGCATCCACGCATACGGGACTTGTCTATGCGGGTGCTAGCTTGACGCAAATGCTGATGCAAAACGGCAACGCGCTCCCGAAGGGCTTGATGCGTGACTATCCGCAATACGGGGTCAGATCTGTGATGCTGGACGTTGCGCGCTTCTATATGCCCCTAGACTATCTGCGTGAGGTCACAAAGTACGCCGCCTTCTTCAAGCTCAGCGAGTTCCACGTTCATATCAATGATAACGGCGGCGAGCAATCCCATGCCTTTCGTCTGGAAAGCAAGCAATATCCCGCGCTCAATTCAGGCATTGCACAGGAGCACGTTTACTCGCAGGAGGACTATAAAAATTATCAAAAGGAAGTGCGAAAATACGGCATTGACGTTGTGACCGAAATTGATACGCCAGCGCACTTCAAATGTGTTGCGGCACACGATCCCGCATTGATGCTGGATGCAAGTAAGATCGATATTGAAAACCCGAACGCGGTCGCTTTTGTCAAGAGCCTGCTTGACGAGTTTTTGGATGGCGAGGATCCCGTTTTGCAATCCAAAAAGTTCCACATCGGCGTGGATGAGTACGAATGGCAAAAGGCGGAGCAGGTACGCGCATACTTAAATGAAATTTCCGAATACGTTGCAGCAAAGGGCATACATCCCGTGGTGTGGTGCTCGCTGAATGACACGCCCCCGACGGGAAAATATCAGGGCTACGGCGGCACAACGCCCGTATCCACCACCGCCATACAGGAGTACTATTCCAAAGACACGGCGAAGCTACCGCTTTTGCTTGAGGGCGGATATCGGCTCATCAGCGCAGAGGGAAGGAGCTTATATATCGTTCCCGTTGGTCCAACGGGATTTCACGATGGCTTCGATCTGGAAAAGCTATACCGTGGTTGGGAGGTCGGCAACGTCACGCCCGATGAAGCTCCGATGAGGCAGGGGCATCCTCTTTTGTTGGGCGCTGAAGCCTGTGTTTGGTATGATACTAATGTCGGATGCACCGAGTTTGATATTTTCGGCAGATCGAAGGAGCAGATCGTGTTGATGTCGGAAAAGTGCTGGCTTGGAGAAAAGGCAGAGGGCAGCACGTACGAGGATTTTCAAGGCAGAGTGGATACGCTTGCGGCGATGTCCCCCTTGGCGAATCCCGCAAGATACATCAGCTCCGCTTCGGACTTGATCGCCGATTATGATTTCAGCACACTTGCAAACGGGCAGATCAAGGATAGGTCTGCAAACGGGTATGATGCCACAGCGACCGACCTTGCCCTTGACGCGACGCTTGGTGGCGTCTTGCTTGACGGAAAGGGCTGTATTTCACTGCCGTTCAGGGGTGTTGCCTTCCCGTATGCGGTGAGCTTTGCGTTGCAAATTTCAGAGTACGTCTGTGAAAACGCGGCGTTTTTTGGGGGTAGAGACGGCGCACTGCTGCTCAATGTGGACGGTACGGGAAAGATCGGGCTTTCGCAAAAGGGATACGTCTTGATTTTTGATCACGTGCTGCCGATGGATCAGATGACACAGTATCGCATAGAGTGCCGAAAAGGCAAGATCTGTCTGTATGCAAACGGCGAGCTTGCCGCACAAGCCGAAAACTACAAAAGTGTATACGAAAAGCCGATCCGCGAGGGCGGATGCCCCACCTTTGTGTTGCCCACCGAGCAGATCGGGCTTGGCGTCAAGGGCTGCTTGCGCTCGCTTCGCATCGAGAAGCTTTAAAAGGAAAAAGAGAAAAAGGCATAGCGTGAACCCCGCTTGGAGCGTCACGTTATGCCTTTGCTCGTTTATTATGCGATCGTATAAATGAGTCGCCCCTTGCCGTGCAGGGTGACCTCGCAGTCCTTGGGAATCAGAACGCTATCTCCCTTCGAGAGCTTGATCTCGCCGTCGGCGTATCCAAGCGACACCTGCCCTTCCAGCACCAAAAGTGCCGATACGGTATCGGTTTTTGCGCGTTTTTCGCCGTCCAGATCGATCAACGTGACCTTAAAAAGCTCACATTCGCAAAGCACACGTTCGTTTCCGTATGCGTGCGCGCTCACCGCGCCGATCTTGCCGTGGGGGCGGCTCGGCACGTCGGTCACGGTCACGTCCAGCGCTTTGTCCACGTGGAGCGCGCGGGGCTTGCCGTTTGCATCAAGCCTGCCGTAATCCGACACGCGGTAGGTGATGTTGGAGCTTTGCTGGATCTCCGCGATCAGGATCCCCTCGCCGATGGCGTGCAGCGTGCCTGCTTCAATGAAAAAGACGTCGCCCTTTTGCACGGGAACGTGGTTGACGACCTCGTCTAAGGTGTTATTTTCGATCCGCTTCTTGAATTCCTCTCGGCAGACCTTCTTTTGAAAGCCGTAGATGAGCTCCGCGCCCTTTGCGCAGTCCACCACGTACCACATTTCGGTCTTGCCGTTCTCGCCCTCGTGCAAACGGGCGTAGGCTTGATCGGGATGCACCTGCACCGATAGCTTCGCCTTGGCATCGATCAGCTTGATCAGAATGGGCAGCTCCTCATAGCCCCATTTTTGCAACACGTCCGGCAGTGTTTGCCCTGCAAGCGCGCCGTTTGCAACGACGTTGGAGCCGTCCTTGTGGCAGGCAAGCATCCACGCCTCTGCCGTGATGGGCTCGCCCGCGTCAAAGCCAAACTCCTTTTTCAGGCGATCGCCGCCCCACAGATATGGCTTTAAAACGGGTTTTAACAGTAGCGGATAAGGCTTTTCCATAATGTCTCCCTTCGACCTAAAAGCTCGGCATTATTATAGCATGCTTTGCATATTTTGTAAAGCATTAATCAGAAGATTCTCTTAAAAAGCAAAGCTTTGACAGTTCTATTGTATTGACTACTCATCCACCGCGCAGCGGTGGATGAGTAGTAACCACGATTCATAAATAAAGCCGTGCACCATTGAAGCTGCAAACATGCAAAGCAATGTGCCTGATTTTTGCATAAAAGTTTTAAGAAATTTGAAAACCACCTCTGTGGCAACACGGTTGCCGCAGAGGTGGTTTTTGATACCCGTTTTGGGGCTTTTGTGTCAAAATCTTACTTTGCGAGCTTTGCAACGCCGGTTCTGATCGCAGCCTCGGCAACCGCCTTTGCGACCGCATCGTGTGCGCTTTGGTCGAAGGCGTAGGGCAGAATGTACTCGGTGGAAAGCTTATCCGCGGGAACGCAATCCGCAATCGCATAAGCGGCGGCGTTCATCATTTCCTGATTGATGGTCGAAGCGCGCACGTCGAGTGCGCCGCGGAAGATGCCGGGGAACACCAGCACGTTGTTGATCTGGTTGGGATACTGCGACGAGCCCGTGCCCACGATGTAAGCACCTGCTTCAAGCGCGTCGTCACGCGAGATCTCAGCCACGGGGTTGGCGCAGGGGAACAGCACGCACTTGTCTGCCATCGAGCGCACCATATCCTTGCTCACGCAGTTGGGTGCGGAAACGCCGATGAACACATCAGCGCCCTTCATCGCATCGGCAAGCGTGCCCGTCAGCTTTTCGCGGTTGGTCATTTTTGCAAGCTCCTGCTGTGCGCTGTTGAAGCGCGTGTCGCCCTCAACAAGGATACCGAGCTTGTCGCAGGAGATCAGATTTTTGACGCCGAGCTTGAGTAGGAACTTGGCGATCGAGATGCCTGCGGCACCCGCGCCGTTGATGACAAGCTTGACCTCATCCAGGCTCTTGCCGATCAGCTTCAGCGTGTTGAGCAGCGCCGCGGCCATTACGATAGCGGTGCCGTGCTGGTCGTCGTGGAAGACGGGGATATCAAGCTCCTCGCGAAGTCTTGTTTCAATTTCAAAGCAACGGGGGGCTGAAATATCCTCCAGGTTGATGCCGCCAAACGAGCCCGAAAGCAGCTTGATGGTCTTGATGATCTCCTCGGTGTCCTTGGACTTGATGCAAAGGGGGTAAGCGTCCACGTTACCGAACGCCTTGAACAGCGCGCACTTCCCTTCCATGACGGGCATACCCGCCTCGGGGCCGATGTCGCCAAGACCGAGGATCGCGGTGCCGTCGGTGATGACGGGCACGGTGTTCCAGCGGCGTGTCAGCTCAAAGCTCTTTTCAATATCCTCGTGAATCGCCATACAGGGCTCGGCAACGCCGGGCGTGTACGCGAGCGACAGCTCCTCACGGCTGCCGACGGGAACACGGGAAACGACCTCGATCTTTCCCTTCCACTCTGCGTGTTTTTTCAGCGATTCTTTTCTGTAATCCATACCTTGATCTCCCCTATTCTATATGCAAAAATTGATTGACTTATTTTTCACAAACTCCTCAAAAAGGCGAAAAGGCCTAAACCGTTAAGGTTTAGACCTTCTGCGAAGTCCCTCTATTATGGAGTGTAACTTGCCGCTGGTGGAGCAATGGAGCTTGCTCCGAACCACGTTGTCGTGGTGTGGAGTTTGGCAATATTGCCGCACGCCCCCGATGTGTGGGAGCGGCAACTTGCCGTTGGTGGAGCATAGGGGATTCGAACCCCTGACCCCAACACTGCCAGTGTTGTGCGCTCCCAACTGCGCTAATGCCCCGTATTCAACAAGGGTTAGTATAGCAGATAATCGGATGCTTGTCAAGTCCCTTTTTAATAAAATAGGAAAATTTATCACGCGGCAAATCCCATTGACTTTACACGCGTTGTGTGGTACAATAGGTCTCATCCGACATTACGGAAAAGGGGGGAATGGCGAATGGTCCTGATCATTGCCGAAAAGCCGAGTCTTGCGCGCAACATCGCGGCGGGCATCGGGCAGCTGGCGCGCAGAGACGGCTATCTTGAGGGCTGCGGCTATCTTGTCACGTGGGCATTCGGACACCTCTTTTCGCTTGCCGATATCGAGGTCTATAACCCCGCGCCCCCCGAAGCCAACGGGCATTGGTGTATGGAAAATCTGCCTTGTATCCCCGAAAAATTTCAGTTTGAATTGCGGCGCGGAGAGGACAAAAAGGTCGATACGGGTGTCGAAAAACAGTTTTCTGTGATCCGTTCGCTCTGCCACCGCGCGGACGTGGATACCATCGTCAACGCGGGGGACGCCGACCGCGAGGGGGAGATCATCGTCCGCCTTTGCGTGATGCACGCCGACCCCCCAAGGGATAAGCAATACAAGCGCCTTTGGCTCCCCGACCAGACCCCCGAGACCGTGGCGGCGGCGCTTGCCGATATGAAGGAGGCAAAGGAGTATCGCAACCTCGCAAACGAGGGGTTTGCCCGTACCTATATCGACTGGCTTTACGGCGTGAACCTGACACGCTACGCGACGCTGAAATTCGGCACGCTGTTGCGCGTGGGGCGCGTGATCGTGCCGATCGTGCGCGCCATTTACGAGCGCGATATGGCGATCCGCAATTTCACCCCCTCGAAATACTATGCCATCATCAGCAATGCCGAAACGAACGGCGAGCGCGTGGAGCTGAAAAGCGAGCGCAAATACGAGCTTGCCGACGCGCAAAAGGCGAACAATTGCTGTATCGTTTATAACCGCACGGGCGCTGTTGTGACGGCGGTCAAAAAGAAAAAGGATACCCTGGCACCGGGCAAGCTTTTTTCGCTTTCCAAGCTGCAAAACCTGCTTGGCAAAAAGCATAAAATGTCGATGAGCGAGAGCTTGGAGATCATTCAGGGGCTTTACGAAAAGGGGTATCTGACCTACCCTCGTACCAACTCCGAATATCTCGCCACCGCCGAAAAGGATAAGATGAAGCGCATCATCGCGCAATGCGCGAGGCTCGGCTACCCCGTCTGCTTCAAGGACTCCAAAAAGATCTTTGACGACAGCAAGATCGAATCGCACTCGGCGCTCACACCTACTTATAAAATTCCGAAGAAGGAAGAGCTATCGGCGAAGGAAAATTTGGTATACGCTACTGTTTTTCGGCGCTTTGTGGCAATTTTTTGTGCCGAGCCCTGCACGGCGGAGCGCACCGAGATCACCATCAAGATCGGGGATTACGAGACCTTTGTGCTCAAGGGGCTTGTGATCGTGGAAAAGGGCTGGATGAAGTACGACGATGCCGCGCAAAAGGACAAGATGCTGCCAAAGCTTGCCAAGGGCGATGCCGTGAATGTGGACTTTAGGCCCGTGGAAAAGGAGACCACGCCCCCGAAGCATTACACCATTGAAACGCTGAACAACTATTTGAAAAACCCCTTCCGTGAGGAAAAGGCAGCCGCCGAGGACGTGGTGGGCGCTGACGACAGCGAGGAGTACCGCGCGATTCTTGAAGGCTTGGAGCTTGGCACCGAGGCGACGCGCACGGGCATCATCGACAACGCGAGAAAAAGCCAATATATCGCGCTCAACAAGGATGTTTACACCATTTTGCCGGGCGGAGAGTACCTGATCGAGTCGCTTGACCGTTTGCAGATCCGTATGGATAAGCACCGCACAAGCGAGATGGGCAAGGCGCTCAAAAAGGTGTTTCGCGGCGAGATGACGGTGGAGGATAGTGTTGCGCTTGCGGCAAACGAGATCAAAGAGGTCTTTGAGCGCCCGACCCTGCCGCCCGAGGAGGATAACGACATCGGGCTTTACGGCGATGACGTGGGTGCTTGTCCGCTTTGCGGAAGACCCGTGATGCGTGGCAAGTTCAGCTACGGCTGCCGCGGCTACCGCGACGGATGCGAATTCAAGGTCGGACTGTTCATCGGCGGACGCGCCATATCGGTGTCGAATATCAAGTCTTTGTTGGAAACGGGCAGGACTGCCAAGATCCGCGGATTTGTCTCCAAAAAAAGCGGAAAACAATACGACGCGTACCTAAAACTTGAGGACGGTAAGGCGATTTTTGATTTTTCGACGTAATTACTTAAACACAGAGCCCTCCCCCGAAATGGGGAGGGCTCTGTGTTTGGAAATTAATACATCAAAATTCTTGAAAATCTTTTTAATCCAATTGAGATGCGTAAGAAATAATAACGCCATTGTTTTCTTCTTGTATGTTATAAAAGTCTAAACGTCCTATTAAATTGTGAACATCATATTTGCCATCTTCTTTCTTGAAATTCCAAAGGAAAGTATCTCTGGTATATCCCTCAAAGCTATTTTGTGCTGAATAATCAATTTCAACACTAAAAGCAAGCGACGTGCTTTTCGTAGAATCATAACAGATCAATACTTTTGCGGAATGAACTTGAAGTGAATTAGGGTTTTTTAAACGCTCTTTTAGTTTTTGTGTTGCCCATTCTTCCGCGTATTTGTAATCATAATAGTAGTCATAATATTTTTCTGCTTTTAATATTGCGCTATCATCTACTTGTTCCTTCTCTGCATCGCTTAATAATTGATCATATGCTTTTCGAGCTATTTCAATTTTAGGCTTAATATTCAACGAGAGAGTAACTTTGTTTAAATTAGCAAAATCATAAATAGAGCCGATCTCTTCGATTGCTTTTTCAATGATATCAATTCGTTCTGCCTGCATTTCAGAATCGTTTAGGAATTTATTGATTTCTGCTGTTATTTTTTCGGCTCTTAGCTTGGTACCGACAGGGGCGTATTCTTCACCCTTATCTAAAAGTCCTTCTCCAATCCCTGATTCGTCATCAAATTCAAGCTGATACCACCTTGCACCTATATTGTCAAATTTAATTTTTAAAAATGCATAAAAATCGCCTTGCAGATCTCCTAGTGTATAGCCTTCCAATATTTGCACGCTCTCAGCTTTTTCAGGGATAATTTGGAATATGCATTCCTTTAGCCTGTCTATTGTTGCAACTTCTTTTTCAGTTAGTGCTTCTGAATTTTGGTCTTGTGTGCTTTCGGAGCTGTCACCACAGGAGCAAAAAATGGATAGGAAGATTGTTATCACTAACAAAAAGCAAAAACATCTTTTCATAATCTTTCTCTCGTTTCTCTTTGGCGTTTAATAATTGTTAAAATTATCATAATGCTTGCACAGAAGATGCTTTTTTCGACTTTCTCCTGATTTAGAGCTTATCGGGCATTGGCACACTCCGCTTTCGTCTAAAATAGCCACCCTATTTTTGTTCGGTAGTTTTTCCCTTTGCCCGTCCCAATAGATGCATGTTCCGCATATTTTGCGGTCGATTTTGCTTTCCATTTGTCCTCCTTGGTATTTTGATTTGAATGAAATAAAGATGTTACCACAAAAAGTAACATATTGTTACATTTACATTGTAACACACTGTTACAATTATGTCAAGGGGTTTTATGAAAAATCCAAAATGGGATGGGTGTCAAATGATAGAGAAAGAGCAATGTTGCGGGTTGGTTGGGCTCAAATGTATCCGAAAACAGAAAAATTTGAGTCAATTAAAAGTGGCAATGGATTTGAATATCAGTCGTGAAGCACTTTCGTATTATGAAAATGGAAAGAGGAGCCCTGACATTCAGATGCTAAAAAAGCTTTCTTCTTATTTTAATTGTTCTATCGATTTTTTAATAACAGGTGAAGAGTTTAGAGCGAAATAACATTTAAAGCAAAAGACCGCCGTTGTAACGGCGGCCTTTTTTGAGAAAAGCGTGAACGGGAAAGCAGAAATGCAGTTAATTTTCCACGTCTGCTTTTTTACGGCTATTGTGTCATCCTGAGCGAAGGGCATAGCCCGTAGTCGAAGTTTTGCGAATGCAGCGAAGCAAACGAGCAAAACCGAGGAGCGATAGCGACGATGGGATCTCGAATGGATAACCAATAGCTCTCGTGAGCGAAGTTACATTAAAAAGTTACTTGCGATATAATAAGCTATCAAAGCTTCATGCGAGATCCTCAAAGGGTTTTGCAACCCTTCGCCTTTCAAAAACGCCCGATTTGTCGAACGTTTTTGAAAGTTCGACTGCGCAAACACCGCACTGTGGTGTTTGCTACGCTCAGGATGACACGCTGACGGTAGACAAAGTAACGGGTATTTCGCCTTTGGCGAATACACCCACACCCTACGCCTTGCAAGCGAGCTTGCAGATCTTCGGGTGGGGTGTGCGAACCCGCGTTTGCACGCTTCGCAGTCTTGCAAAAAGACGTGGTGAAATCAACGCGCAAACCGGGTCGCACGTTCCTGTTCCAAACAGAAAGCCCACCCCATTTCGGGGTGGGCTTTCTGTCTTGCAACCATTCTGTCCGTTGAAGAAACATAGGCGCTAGTTGCCTTCCCTTGTGAGGGAAGGGGGACCACGAAGTGGTGGATGAGTAGTATCCGCGCCTATGCTAAATAAAAAGCTTCCTGTTTTGAGACTGAATTCTCAAAAAGCGACGGGTATTTCGCCTTTGGCGAATACACCCACACCTAACGCTTGCAAGCGAGCTTGCAGATCTTCGGGTGGGGTGTGCGAACCCGCGTTTGCGCGTACCGCACTCTCTCAAAAAGGCGTTGTGTAATCAACGCGCAAACCGGGTCGCACGTTCCTGCTCCAAAAAAAGCGGAGCCCCCAAAACGGGGGCTCCGCTTTTTTTGGAGCAGGCGACGGGAATCGAACCCGCGGCATCAGCTTGGGAAGCTGAGGTTTTACCATTAGACTACGCCTGCGACTCCTCTATTATAGCGCAAAGCGGTAGCCTTGTCAAGCCCGATGCCAAATTTTTGCAGCTCTTTTCCGTCGACAAAATTCACATCAATTGTGGGGTGAAATTCCCCGCTTTATTTTTTGAGTTCTTCCAACAGCACGGGCAGCGCCTTCTCAAATTGCGCGCCGTACCAATGCCCCTCGGCGGTTGCCTTCATTGCCGCAAGGGTGAAGTTGCCCGCAACACATGCCGCCTCAAGCGGCGTTTTGCCTCGCACCAAGGCGCCCGTGAAGGCCGACGCGAAGATATCGCCCGTGCCGTGACAGCTCTTGTCCAGCTTTTCGTGCGTGTAATAAGAAATTTCAGCATCTCCCTTTGAAAGAATGGCAATGCCAAGCTCATCTTGCTTGTAGGAAACACCCGTCAGCACCACGGTCTTTGTACCAAGCGCAAGGACCTTTTCCATCAGCGCGCGGATATAGCTCTCGTCATAGCCCGTGCCGACATAGGGCGTGTCGGTCATCATCGCAGCCTCGGTGATGTTGGGCAGCGCGATGTCCGCTTCGCCGCAAAGTGTGCCCATCGCGTGCGCGTAAGCTTCATCAAAGCCGTAATAAAGCTTGCCGTTGTCCGCCATCGCAGGGTCGACGATCTTGAGACACGCGGGCGCCGCAAGGCGAGCGAACAGGTCCTTTGCCATCTCGATCTGACGGGCGCTGCCCAGATACCCCGTGTAAATGGCATCAAAGGAAAGCCCTTCCTTGACCCAGTGGTCTGCAATGGAGGGGATATCGTCGGTCAGATCGCGAAACGTCCAACCCGAAAAGCCGCCCGTGTGGGTGGAAAGCACCGCCGAGGGCAGGATCGCCGTCTCAATGCCGCAGCAGGAAATGATAGGCAGCGCCACCGTGAGCGAGCACTGACCGAAGCAGGAAATGTCCTGCAGAGTTAACACCTTTTTGTTTTGAAGCTGTTCCATAAAAGCACTCTTCCTTTTTTTGAGGATGTGACCATTATACCATATTCTGATCAGAATAAAAGCACCAAAACACAAAGAATTTATATGACCAGATGGATTTGTGTCAAACAGTTCTTTTTCGAGGTGCTTGTACATAAATTGTTGCAAGGGGGTGAATGGCGTGCAGAATATCGTTGTCAATGCAAGACAGCTTTTGCCAAGCGTGCTTGCCTTAGCACTTCCCAAACGGCTTTGCTTAGAGGTGGAAAAATCCGTTCCGGCAGGTGATGTGATCGAGGAGCTTCGCTTGCGGCGTGGGCGCTGCGCGTCGCTGACGGTATCCGGGCGCAATCTGCGACTTTCCACGATCCTTTCGGGGGTGGAGATGGACGATATTCTGTTGCGTTTTTGCGAGGGGTCGCTTTACGCGCACAGCGAGACCATCGTGCAAGGGTATCTGACACTGAAGGGTGGCATCCGTGTCGGGGTCTGCGGCAGAGCAGGCGTGACGAGCGGGGATGTGACAGGCGTGTCGCAGGTCACCTCCTTTTCGATCCGTATTCCCCATCCCGCCCCGCCCGTTGGTGAGGAGATCGCCCTGCTGCTGCACCGCTTTTCGCTCACGCGCGGCGTGCTGATCTATGCGCCGCCCGCGGTCGGAAAAACCACGCTTTTGCGTACCGTTGCCGCCCGTATGGCTGGGGGAGAGTGTCCCTTGCGCGTGGCGGTGGTCGACACACGCGGCGAGCTTGGCTACTCGCTTTCCTCCCCTGCTCTTTTGATCGATCTTCTGTCGGGCTATCCGCGTGGCGTGGGACTTTCGATCGCCGCAAGAACGCTTTCCGCACAGCTGATCGTTTGTGATGAGATCGGAGATTTGAATGAGGCGAGGGAGATCGTCGAAGCGCACAACTGCGGCGTACCGTTGCTTGCCTCGGCACACGCCGCGGACGTGAGGGAGCTTTTGGCGCGCCCCGGGATGCGCCTTTTGCACGAGGCGCGCTGCTTCGGCGCGTACGTGGGGCTTTCCAGACGGCTCGGTAGCTTTGATTATGAGTATGATGTTCTGGAATGGGAGGCGGCGGATGCACTACTTTAAATTTGTCGGCATCGTGCTGATCCTTTGCTGCGGTGTGCTGGGCGGTCTTGCCTTTGCCGCCTTCGAGCGCAAGCGCTGCCGCCAGGCAGAGGGCTTTGTGTCGCTTTTGCGCCATATCCGACTGCAGATCGACTGCTTTTCGATACCCGTTGCGCAAATTCTTGCCGTTTGCGATGCTCAGATCCTTACCGATTGCGGCACCGAGGCGTGCGATCTGCCCGATCTTAACGCACTGCTTCACAGCACACGGCTTTACGTGCCCGAACAGATGTGCCGCCTGCTTTTTGACTTCGGGGCACAGCTTGGATCGAGCTATCGGGAGGAGCAGCTGCGCTGCTGCGACTATTTTTTAGAGCGCCTGATCCCCTGCTGCGACGCGCTTCGCGCCGAGCTGCCAAAGCGCGAGCGTATGGCGCTGATACTACCCATAGCGATCTCGGCTATGCTGGTGCTGCTTTTGCTCTGAAAGGAGAAAAAATGAATGGACGTTAGCCTGATTTTGCGTGTGGCGGGCATTGGGATCCTGGTTGCTGTTGCCGCGCAGATCCTTCAAAAAAGCGGAAGGGACGAGCAAGCCACTTTCGTGACCGTTGCGGGGGTAATCGTGGTTTTTCTGATGCTGGTGCAGGAGATCGGCAACCTGTTTGATACGGTGCGCGGCATCTTTGGCTTTTGATGGGGATCGTTCAGATCGCGGGGGTCGCTTTGCTTTGCGCGGCGCTGATCCTTTGCTTGAAGGAGCTACGCGCGACCTTGGCATTCCCTGTCCGTCTTGCCGCCGTGCTTTTGCTGTTTGGCGCCACCCTTGCGCTCTATGTACCCGTGCTGGAACGGATGCGGGCGCTGTTTTCTCTGTCGGGTGCGGCAGATTTTGCGACACCGATCCTGCGTGCCGCGGGGATCGCGTTGATTTGCGAGCTTACGGTATCCTTTTGCCGCGATCTTGGTGAGAATACGGTGGCAAACGGGGTGCTTTTGTTTGGGAAATTGGAAATTCTGGTGCTTTGCCTACCCCTTGTGGATGATGTGCTTGAAATAGCGAAGGAGTTGTTGAAATTTTGAAAAAAGTGGCGATACGGTGCGCGTTTTTGCTTGTTTTGCTCTATGTGCTGACACCGACCGTTTTCGCGGAACAGAGCGAGGCTGCCTACGGTGCGGCGCTTGCCGATGACGTCGCCGTTGAGGGCGCTGCGATTGAGGGCGAGCTTTCCGAGCTTCAAGCCGCGATCCCAAGCGAGGTGGCATCACTGCTTCCCGAAAGCTTTTTCTCCAAGGATCTGACCCAAATGGCGGAAGGTATTGAGCAGGCAAGCGCACCGCGCGCGGTGCTTTCGGTGATCGGCAAGCTGACGGGATTATCGCTTCGCGAAAACCTATCCCTGCTTGCTAAAATTTGCGGTGTTCTGATCCTCTCGGCGGTGTTTCGCGCCATCACGGCAAACCCGAACACTGCAGGGAGTGTGGGCAAGGCGCTCTCGTTTTGCGCCACGCTTTCGCTGGTCGTTGTCATATTTTCGCTGCAACGGTCGCGTTTTTCTGAGATCTCCGCCTATTTTTCCACCGTGCAGACGCTCTCTTGCGCGATGCTGCCGATGATGGGCGCGCTTTACGCGATGGGCGGCAACATGGGCGCGGCTGTTGCCAACCACGGCGTGATGACCGCTTTCCTGTCGATCCTGCAGACCGTCATCAGCGGAACCGTCCTGCCCATTGCAAGCATCTGCCTTGCGATGGCACTGCTCGATGCCGTTTCAGGCAAGCTTTCCCTTCGCCCGCTTTGCGGTCTTATCAAGCGCACCTATTCCCTGCTCTTTTCCTTTTTGATGCTGTTGCTTTGCGGCGTGCTTGGGATACAGACGACGCTTGCAAAGGGCAGTGACACGTTGGCGCTTCGCACCGCGCGCTTCGCGGCGGGTAGCTTTTTGCCCGTGGTGGGCGGCTCGATCTCGGAGGCGCTTCGCACCGTGTCGGGCAGTGTGCAGTATCTGCGCTCGGTCACGGGAAGTGGCGCGATCTTGGTTCTGCTGTTCGCTTTTTTGCCCGTGTTTTTATCGATTTTGCTCACACGTATCGTCTTTTTGCTTAGCAGCTCTGCGGCAAAGCTGCTTGGGTGTGAGGGGGAAGACAAGATCCTTTCGGAGCTCGCATCGGTATATGGCTACTTTCTGGCGGTGATCGCGTCGATCTTTGTGATGACGGTCTTTTCGCTGACGTTGTTCGCGCGATGCGCGACGGCGGGAGGTTAAAATGAGTGGAGCTATACTTGCGCTTTTTGGTGTCGTGATGGCGGCGGCGATCGGCGATCTGCTGATCCCGGGCGAGGAAAAGGGGGGCACGCGGCAATTTCTGCATTTTCTCACCGCGTTAAGCGTTCTTCTTTTGCTGCTCTCCCCTTTTTGTTCCCTTTTGCAAGGTGCGGATGGATTCTTGCAGGGCGAGATCGAATGGGGCGAAGAGGAGGTGCAAAAATCCGACTTTGAAAAGAAGCTCTCCGAAGCGGTCGCAAGCCGCAGCGCCGTGCAACTGAGGGAAGGACTTTCCGCACTTCTGCAGCAACGGTACGGCATCTCCCCCGAACACTGCGAGATCGCGGTCGTGTTGGATGAGGAAGGTGAGCTGCGTCGCATATCGGTATTTTTGAAGGGGACGGCGCTTTTGCAGGACCCCGAAGCGATCGAACAAGATCTGCTTGAAAAGTTTTCGTGTGAGGTGGAGGTGCGCTGATGGGAAGCGAAATACAAAAGAAGCGCTCGCAGGGCCTATTTGATTTTTTGCGCGCGAGGGGGAAGCTTTGGCTGCTTGTGGGCGGTGTGATCGCGGGGGTCTTTTTATTGCTTGTGGGCAGCGGTATCGGCACAGAAAACAAAAGCGCAAGCACAAGCGAGAGCGAGACTGCACTGCAAGAGGATGCCGCAGACCTTACCGCATATGAGGATAAGCTGGAAAATGAATTGGAGGCGCTTTGCGAATCGGTGACGGGTGTCGGGAAGGTCGATGTGATGGTAACGCTTGGCAGCGGCTGTCGCGTGGTCTACGTGACCGACGGAAACGGCGAGATCGCTACCACAGGCACGGGTAGCGCACAAAAGGCGATCTACCGCACCCTGCAGCCGCCGACGGTCGTGGGAGTCGGTATCGTGTGCAAGGGTGGGGATAACCCCCACGTGCAACGCGCCTTGGTTGATCTGGTCTCTACAACACTTGGTATCACTACAAACCGCGTTTTTGTGACCGGAAAATGATGAATTTGTAAAAAACAAAACATAAAACGAAATACAATTGGAAAATACAATATATAAATTGGAAATTAATATTGTAAAAATGGAAAATAAGACTTCCTTTCAAAAAAGCCGCGCCGTATCAGCGCGGTCTTTTTGCGTCATCGGGTATGGTCTTTTGTTCCCTTTCATATACTGATAAAAACAAAAAAGGTGAGTATGATGGGTATTCTTGGAGAGATCAGAACAAAGCAAAAGCACTTTACTGTCGGTGGGCGCGAGATCCTTTGTATCGATGCCGCTTTCCCCTGCGGCAATAGTCCCGCGGCGGCACACATCCTACAGCTGGTGCAAGCCTTATGCGCTTATGCCGAGTGTGAGCTGCTCACGGGTGCCACCGATGCGCTGATGCGCGCCGTGGGGGCAGGGCAGGGGCATCGCTTCACGAAATGGCGCTATCGCATTGCCTTAAGCGAAGCTCCGGCGGGAAGAGGGCATCGTGTGACGGTTGCGGTTTGCTTTTCTTTCTTTGACACGCAAGCAGGGCAGTGTGCGGAGCGTTTTTATCAATTGGACACATTTTGGGATGCCCAGGGCGTGATTCAAATGGCAAAAAGGCGCGAAAAACGAAAAAAGTCGCGCAAAACAGAAGGAAAAATGACGAATAGATAGCGGCCGAAGCCGTAAAAACCAAATTTTTTCTCACCACTTGAAAAAGTATACTAAATGTGGTAATATAATATTAATTAAGGCTTGGCGATCGCGTGCCAAGCGATCTGCGGTAGAAAAAGGAGGGGTGGCAGGTGTCAAAGGAAGCCATTTTGCACATCCGCGAGGCGGAGGATCAAGCGGCTGTGCTTTGCCGTGTTGCCGAGGAAAAGGCAGCCGAGCTGCGCGAGCGCGTGAAGGCACAGGGGCAGGCACATTGTGCCGCTGTGCGGGAAAATACCGAGGCGGAGTATGCCGCCGTGCTTGCCGATATGCGCCGCCGCGCCTTGGCGCTGGAGGAAAAGAAGCGCCTGGAGGCGCTGGAGGAAGCGGATGCCTTGAAGGAGGCAGCCCGTGAAAGGATCGACGAGGCGATCAGGCTTATCGTATGGGAGATCGTTGAAAAATGTCAGTGATCACGATGGAAAAGCTGACGGTCATAGCGCCCCTTGAGGATGCGGATGCTATCGTGCGGCGGCTGATGCGGCTGCGTGCGGTGTCGCTTCGCAAGGGTGCGGAGATCGACGGCGGCAGTGCGGATACAAGTCTTTCGCTACCGAAAAGCAGTGTGAGTGAGGCGGCCGAACGGGTCTCACGCATCGATGCCGCGATCCCCGTGCTTACCCGTCGCAGTAAGCGAAAAAAGAGCTTGTTCGGATCGCAAACGACGGTCTCATTTGAGGCGTTTCGCACCGACGGACGGTTTGACACGGCCTGGAAGGTCGTGGACGAAACCAATAAGATCCTTGCGAAAAAGGAGGAGCTGAAGCGCTGCTTGGAAGAGGCGCTTTCCAAAATGCGCTCCTATGAGCCGTATCTTAATCTGGATTTTCCACTTGATTTTGAGGGCACCGAGACCGTGAAATATACGGTTGGTGCCTTGCCGGGCGGCACGCGAAGGGAGCGCGTCGAAGCGGCGCTTTCGGGACTTGCCGCAGGCTTCGATGTTCTGCATACCGACGGGGCGGGCGTTTATATCACGTTGATCGTGCATCGCGCCGAGGAGGAGGAGACTCTGCGCGCGCTTGCGGGGCTTGGATTTATCAAGGCACCGCTGCCAAGCGAGCACAAAAGCGTCAAACGGTTATTTGATGAGACCGAAAGGGAATATCAGCGCATCGAAGAGGAGCTGGAGAAGCTGGAAGCGCGGCTTACAGTGCTGTCGGACAAGCTTGGCGAGGTCGAGATCCTATCGGATCTTGAGCGCACAACGCTTTTGGTCGAGGAAAGCAAGCAAAAGCTCTCGGCGAGTGCGCGCTGTGTGATCCTGCACGGCTGGTGTCCCGTTTCGGCGAAAAAGAAGGTGATCGGGGAGCTGTCGGGCTTTTGTGTTGCGTATGATTTTGAAGCGCCGGGTGAGGGCGACGACGTGCCGATCCTACTCAAAAACAACGGATTTTCCAAGAATTTTGAGTGGGTGCTGGGGATGTACGCCTACCCCAAATACGGCACGTTCGATCCCACCCTTGTGATGAGTCTTTTCTATTTTCTCATCTTTGGGTTGATGTTTGCCGACGTGGGCTACGGGCTTGTGCTGTCGGCGGTGTGCTTTGCCGCGGTGCGTTGGCTCCATCCAAGAGAAGGGATGAAGCGGTTTCTTTTGATGTTCGGCTATTGCGGCATTTCATGCATCCTGTTCGGCGTGCTGTTCGGCTCGTATTTCGGCAATTTTCCGCTGGCGTTTATGGAAAATGTGCTCGGCAAGACGGCAGAGGAGCTGCCGCGGCTCTCGATCCTGCCCGCCGAGGCCGCAAACGTTGCGGTGCTGTTCGATCCTATTCAGAACCCCATGGCGTTCCTCTTGATCTCGCTTGGCGTGGGAGCCTTACACCTTGTGATGGGTATGGCGGTGAAGGCGTTCATCCTGTGCCGCGAGGGCAAGCCCCTTGACGCGCTGTTTGATATCGTCACCTATTGGGTGCTGTTTGCGGGGCTTTTGATGCTGTTTATCTCGCGAACGGTCGGTATTTGGCTGACCGTAGGCGGCGTTTTGTCGATCGTGTTCACGCAGGGGCGGCGCAAAAAGGGCATCGCGATGAAGATCGCGGGCGGCTTTTTGGGGCTTTACGACCTGATCAATTACGCGTCGGATCTGCTCTCGTATTCCCGAATTCTGGCGCTCGGGCTTGCCGCGGGCGTCATCGGACAGGTGGTCAATATTTTAGCCACAATGAAGGGCGCGAGCTTCATCGGCATTCTGCTGATGCTGGTGGTCTTTACTGTGGGACATTTGTTGAATCTGGTGATCAACGTGCTTGGCACCTTCGTGCATACCTCGCGACTGCAGTATATTGAATTTTTCAATAAATTCTATGAAGAAGGCGGCACACCGTTCCGCCCGATGGCGCCTGCGGATCGCTACACCGCAGAGCTTGCCCCAAGCGAGGAAAAGAGCAAAAAGAACAAAAAAACAGACCCCGTTATGGGGGATAATGAACAGTTACAAATCAAATTTGATTAAAGGAGAAGCAAAATGAACTTTTTTGACATGGTTTTCACAGGACAAAATCTGGCACTGCTCGGCGCGGTGCTTGCCGTGATGCTTGCGGGCATCGGCTCCGCGAAGGGCGTTTCTATGGTGGGCGAGGCGGCCTCGGGGCTGCTGACCGAAGACCCTTCTAAATTCGGTAAGGTGCTGATCCTGCAGGCGCTGCCGGGTACACAGGGTATTTACGGCCTCATCACCGCCTTTTTGATCGTTTTCAAGATCGGGCTGCTCGGCGAGCCCGCGGCGCTGACCGTCTCTCAAGGCGTTTATTTCCTGATGGCGGCACTGCCCATTGCCATCGTCGGTTACTTTTCGGCTATCAAGCAAGCCAAGGTCGCGGCATCGGGCGTCAACCTGATCGCAAAGCGCCCCGACGAGGTCGGTAAGGCGATCACCGCATCCGCTTTGGTCGAGACGTATGCGATTTTTGCGGTACTGATCTCGCTTTTGCTGGTGCTGTTTGCCAAGGTCTGATCGAAGAGATGAAGGGACTTGATAAGATCACCGAGCGCATCCTTGCCGATGCCAAGGAGCGTGCGCGCGTGATATTAGAGGAGGCGCAAAGCGACTGCCGCAGCGCCGCCACCGAATACGCCGCGCGTGCTGACGGTATCCGTGATGAGATCGCCGATCGCGCGATGCAGGAGGGCGAGCAGCTGATCGTCCGTGCGCGTTCCGCCGCCGCGATGACGCGGCGCAATATCCTGCTTGCCGCTAAGTCTGAAATGATAGACGAGACCTTTGAGGCGGCGAAAAAGCAGATCTGCGACACCGATTACGGCAAGTACCGTGAGCTGTTGGTGGCGCTGCTTTCCTGCGCGCTGCTGCAGCAGGCGAGCGAGGAGCAAAAAACACTGGAATTTGGTGACGAGGTCACCGAATTTGACACCTTTGAGGTGCTATTTAACGAAGCTGACCGCGCTCGCTTCGGCGAGAGCGTGATCGAGGGTGCGCGCCGCGTGACCGAGCGCCGCATCGGGGCAGAGCGCGCGGCAAAGCTCCGCCTTTCGACGGAGTGCGCCGACATAGACGGCGGGCTGATCCTGCGCTACGGCGAGGTGGAGACCAACTGCTCGCTTGCCGTTTTGCTGCGCGAGATGCGCCGCGAGCTTGAGGGCAAGATCTCAGAGATCCTATTTAATTAAAGCGGAAAGGGGCTGATGGCGTGCGATACGATCCGTTGGATTACCTTTATACCTCGGCGCGCATACGCGCCATGGAGAGCCGCCTTGTGGGGCGCGAAAAAATAAATCAACTGCTCGCCGCCCCCACCGTTGGCGACGTGGAGAAGTTGCTGGAGGAATGGGGCGCCACCAAGGAGCAGGAATACGGGCTGAAGGGTGCGTTCGCTTCGGTTGCGGAGTCGTTGCCCGACAAAGCGCTGCTGCATTTTTTGCAATATCCGTACGATTGTCATAATCTCAAGACGGTCGAAAAATGCCGCATCAAGGGTGTTGCACCCGATGCGCTTTTGATCGATCTCGGCAGTGTTTCAACAAAAAGTCTTATAACGGTATCGGAAAAGGAGCTTTTTTCGCTCTTACCCGCGCATATGGCGAAGGGTGTGGAAGAGGCAAGGGAGGCCTTTGCAAAAACGGGCAACCCACAGGAGATCGACTTTGTTTTGGACCGCGCCGCATACGCCGATATGGCAGAGGCGGCAGCACCCTATCCCTTTGCCGCGGAGCTTGTGCGCGTGCAGGCGGAGCTGCTCAATCTGTCGATGTGTCTGCGGCTCTTGCGGATGCGAAACGGGGAGCTTGGGCGTAGCATCCTGATGCGTGCGGCACTGCCCGTTGGGAGCTTTGATGAGCCATTCTTGCTTTCGTGCTACGACGGTGGCGAGGAAGCGTTTTGCAAACAGGTTTTACACACCCCGTATGAGGGTGTTTTCGAAAAAGAGCAAAGCCTTGCCGACACCGAAAGAAGGATCGACGATCACCTGATGGGGCTGATCCGCCGTGCGCGGTACGTCACCTTCGGCGCGGAGGTACCCATCGCCTATCTGTTTGCCGCCGAGCGGCAGGGCAAAAATCTGCGAATACTGCTCGCGGGGAAAGAGGCTGGCTTGGATGCACAGACCATTCAGACACGAATGAGGGAAAGCTATGTATAAGATCGGTATGATAGGTAACTCCGCCGACGTGCTTTGCTTTTTGCCGCTCGGCTTCTCGGCGCTTGAGGCAAATGACGCGGAAAGTGCCATAACGGTGCTCAAAAACGCGGTCAAAAGCGGCGAATACGCGATATTGTTCATCACGGAGGAGCTTGCCGTTTTGATTGAGGAGGAGATCGCCCGTTACAAGGATCTGCCTCTGCCCGCCATTACGGTGATCCCCGGGCGCGCGGGCGGCAAGGGCATCGGGCTTGCAAGCATCAAGCGGGCTGTGGAGCGCGCTGTTGGCGCTGATATTCTGAAATAAAGGAAGCGTGGATATGGTACAAGGAAGAATTTTGAAGGTTTCGGGCCCCCTTGTCATTGCCGAGGGGATGCGCGAAGCGAATATGTTTGACGTGGTGCGCGTGGGCGATGCACAGCTGATCGGTGAGATCATTGAAATGCACGGCGACCGCGCCTCGATCCAGGTTTATGAGGAGACTGCAGGGCTTGGTCGCGGCGACCGCGTGGTCTCCACGGGCGCGCCGCTTTCGGTCGAGCTTGGCCCCGGACTCATCCGCAATATTTACGACGGCATTCAGCGCCCGCTTGAAACACTGCGCCTTGCGTACGGCGCAAATCTGCAGCGCGGCATCGACGTGCCCGCCTTGGACCGCGAGAAGCGGTGGTTCTTTGAGCCTGCCGTTTCCTATGGCGATACGGTCGGGGAAGGGGATATCTTCGGCTACGTGCAGGAAAGCGCCGCATTGAGCCATAAGCTCCTTGTTCCAAGCGGATACGCGGGCACGGTCGCCGAGATCCACGCGGGGGAATTCACCGTGACCGAGACCGTTATGCAGCTTCGTTTGCAGGACGGCGAGATCGTGCCGCTGACTATGATGCAAAAATGGCCCGTGCGCCGTGCGCGCCCCATTCGTGAGCGCCTTGCGCCGAGCGAGCCGCTGATCTCGGGACAGCGCACTATCGACGCGCTTTTCCCGATCGCCAAGGGCGGTACGGCTTGCGTGCCGGGGCCTTTTGGCTCGGGCAAGACCGTCGTGCAGCATCAGCTCGCCAAGTGGAGCAACGTCGACCTTGTGGTCTACATCGGCTGCGGCGAGCGCGGCAACGAAATGACCGACGTTCTGCGCGAATTTCCCGAATTAAACGACCCCCGTACGGGCAAGTCGCTGATGGAACGTACCATCCTGATCGCAAACACCTCGGATATGCCCGTTGCGGCGCGTGAGGCGTCGATCTATACGGGCATCACCATTGCCGAATATTACCGTGATATGGGCTATGACGTGGCGGTGATCGCCGACTCGACCTCGCGCTGGGCAGAGGCGCTGCGCGAAATGTCGGGACGTCTTGAGGAAATGCCGGGTGAGGAGGGCTATCCCGCGTATCTGACCTCGCGCCTTGCGCAGTTTTATGAGCGCGCGGGCAAGGCAGTGTGCCTTGGCTCCGACGGACGGAAGGGAACGCTGACCGCCGTTGGCGCGGTGTCGCCGCAGGGCGGTGATATCTCCGAGCCCGTCACGCAGGCGACCCTTCGCATCGTGAAGGTGTTCTGGGGGCTGGATGCCTCGCTTGCCTATGCCCGTCACTTTCCCGCCATTCATTGGTTGACCTCTTATTCGCTTTACCGCGACCGCCTTTCGGATTGGTTTTCTACACACATCGCAAAGGATTGGATGAAGAAAACGGGCGAGCTGCTCGCACTGCTGCAGCAGGAAAGCGAGCTGCAGGAGATCGTCAAGCTGGTGGGCACCGATGCGCTTTGTGCCGATGACCGCATCACGCTGGAGACGGCGCGCTCGATCCGCGAGGACTTTTTGCAGCAGAACGCCTTTATGGAGGGCGATGCCTATACCGAGGCGGATAAGATGTACGCGCTGATGAACCTGATCCTTGATCTTGACAAAAAAATGAGAATGGCGGCGAGCAACGGCGCTGATATCGATGCGCTGTCCGAGCTGCCCGTGCGCGAGGCGATCGGTCGCGCAAAAGCGATACCGTATGCGGAATTTCGCGCAAAATACGCACAAATTGAAGCACAGATCGACCAAGAGATCGCAAACGTCAAGGGGGTGAACTGATATGCTTCGGGAATATAAGACCATCGAAGAGGTCGCAGGACCTTTGATGCTTGTAAAGCAGGTGGACGGTGTGAAATACGACGAGCTTGGCGAGATCGAGCTGCCAAACGGCGAGATCCGTCGCTGTCGCGTGCTGGAGGTCAACGGACGAAGTGTGCTGGTGCAGCTGTTTGACTCTGCCGCAGGGCTTTCGCTATCCGAGAGCAAGGTGCGCTTTATGGGTCACGGCGTTGAGCTGTCGGTCTCGGAGCATATGCTCGGCCGCGTGCTTGACGGTATGGGTGAGCCCGTGGACGGCGGTGCGCCGATCCTCGCGCAAAAGAAGCTGAACATCAACGGCACCCCCATCAACCCCGCCGCACGTCACTATCCGTCCGAGTTTATACAGACGGGCGTTTCGACCATTGACGGACTCAATACCTTGGTACGCGGTCAGAAGCTGCCGATCTTTTCGGGATCGGGACTGCCGCACGCCGATCTTGCCGCACAGATCGCAAGACAGGCAAAGGTGCTGGGGGACGATGCGAAATTTGCCGTGGTGTTTGCCGCCATCGGTATCACCTTTGAGGAAGCCGATTTCTTCATTTCCGATTTCCGTAAAACGGGCGCGCTTGACCGCACGGTGCTGTTTATCAACCTTGCGTCCGACCCCGCGATCGAGCGCATCACGACCCCCCGTATGGCGCTGACCGCCGCCGAGTATCTGGCGTTTGACTGCAATATGCACGTGCTGGTCATTATGACCGATATGACCAACTATGCCGAGGCATTGCGCGAGGTCTCTGCCGCGCGCAAGGAGGTGCCCGGCCGCCGCGGCTATCCCGGCTATCTTTACACCGACCTCGCGACCATCTACGAGCGCGCGGGGCGCAAGATGGGCTCGGAGGGCTCGATCACGATGATCCCGATCCTCTCGATGCCCGAGGACGATAAAACGCACCCCATCCCCGACCTGACGGGCTATATCACCGAGGGTCAGATCATCCTCTCGCGCGAGCTTTACCGCAAGGGCGTATTGCCCCCCGTGGACGTGCTGCCGTCCCTTTCGCGCCTCAAGGACAAGGGCATCGGCAAGGGCAAAACGCGTGAGGACCACGCGGGCACGATGAACCAGCTCTTTGCCGCCTATGCCCGTGGCAAGGATGCGAAAGAATTGATGGTGGTGCTGGGCGAGGCGGCGCTGACGCCCACCGACCGTCTGTACGCGAAATTTGCCGACGCGTTTGAAGCACAGTACGTCAATCAAGGCTTTTACGAAAACCGTTCGATCGAGCAGACCTTGGAGCTTGGCTGGAAGCTGCTTTCCATTCTGCCCCGCAGTGAGCTGAAACGCATCGATCCGAAATTGGTAGACCGTTATCTCCCGCAGAACGGTGAGAATGGCGCAAAAGGAGCAGAAAATGGCTGAGATTCGTGTCAATCCCACCCGAATGGAGCTCAAAAAGCTGCAAACGCGCTACCGGACCGCACGGCGCGGTCATAAGCTCTTGAAAGACAAGCGCGACGAGCTGATGCGGCGCTTTCTTGACGTGGTGCGCCGCGACAAGGAGCTGCGTGTGCGCGTGGAAGAGGCGCTGCAACGCGCCTTTGCAAGCTTTGCGCTGGCAAGTGCTGTAAGCAACCCCAGAATGCTGGAGGAGGCGCTGATGCTGCCAAGGCACGAGGGCGAGCTTTCGGTCAGCTACCGCAACCAAATGAGCGTGACCGTTCCCGATTTTTCGTGGCAGGAAAATGCCGCAGGCGGCAGCGACAGCTATAATTACGGCTTGGCGTTCACCTCGGGGGAGCTTGACAGCGCGCTTTTGGAGCTTGGCGCGATCCGCGAGGATCTGCTCCGCCTTGCACAGCTGGAAAAGGAAACGCAGCTGCTAGCCGAGGAGATCGAGCGCACGCGCCGCCGCGTCAACGCGCTGGAGCATATTATGATGCCGCGCTACCTTGCGGCGATCCGCAGCATCAAAATGAAATTAGAAGAAAACGAGCGCGGCAACATCACGCGACTGATGAAGGTCAAGGATATGATGCTGGCGGCGCAGTACAAGGAAAAGCATCAGTTCTTCCCCGATGAGGAAGATGCATAAAAACCCGTTGGAAAGGAACAAATACTATGATCACTTTGAAAAATAAGCATTTGACCGTTGAGATCAGCGAGCTTGGCGCGGAGCTGAAAAGCGTGCGCTGTGACGGGATGGACTATCTGTGGAACGGCGACCCCGCGTTCTGGAATGGCACCGCCCCGATGCTCTTTCCCATATGCGGCAGCCTCAAAGAGGATCGCTACACCTACGAGGGCAAGGAGTACTGTTTAAAAAAGCACGGCTTTGCCCGAAACACGGTCTTTGCAGTTGAGTCGGTGGATGACGATCGTGTCGTTTTCTTGCATACGTCTGACGAAAATACGAAGCAATGCTATCCCTTTGACTATGAATTGCGCGTGTTCTTCACTTTACGCGACCGCGCGATCGAGGTGGGCTACGAGATCAAAAACAAGTCGGTGGGAACGATGTATTTCAACATCGGCTCGCACGAGGCGTATGTCACCCCCGAGGGGATCGAGGAATACGACGTGATCTTTTCGGAGTGCGAAACGCTGGAGGCTTGCGGACTTTGCGGACCGCTGCTCACCGACGAGCGCTTCCCCGTTTTGAAGGAGTCGCACTACCTGCCCCTTTACGAGCGCTATTTTGATATGGATACGCTTGTGTTCAAGGATATGAAATCCCACACGGCAACGCTGCGCAACCGCAAAAACGGCAGAGCCATCCGCGTCGACTTCCCCGATGCAGATCATCTGCTCATCTGGCACAAGCAGGGTGCGCCCTTCATCTGCCTTGAGCCCTGGAACGGTCTGCCCGACCCCGCAAGCGGCAGCCCTTCGCTTTGCGAGAAGCCGAGCATCAAAACGATCGAAAAGGATGGCGTTTACCGCGCCACCCACACGCTCACGCTGCTTTGACCGAAAAAAGCATTTTTCAACCGATCCCATCCAAAGGAGGGGTATTTTATGAAGATACAGTTCATCGGTGCCGCGCACGAGGTCACGGGTAGCTGCACCCTGCTTGAGGTGGGGGGACGCTACTACCTGACCGATTGCGGTATGGAGCAGGGGCTTGACGTGTTTCGGAACGTCGAGCTGCCCGTCGCGCCCCGTGAGATCGAGGCGGTGTTTTTAACGCACGCCCACATCGACCATTCGGGTATGCTGCCAAGGCTTTACAAGGACGGCTTTCGCGGTGTGATCTTTGCCACCGCTGCCACCTGCGATCTGTGTGAGATCATGCTGCGCGACTCGGCGCACATTCAAATGGAGGAAGCCGAGTGGCGCAACCGTAAGGCAAAGCGCGCGGGTGAGCCTGCGTGGCAGCCCACTTATGACGCAGAGGACGCCGCGGGCGCGCTGTCGCTGTTCCGCCGTTGCAAATACGGCGAGGTCATCCCCGCCGCCGCGGGGGTGGATCTGCGCTTTACCGACATCGGGCATCTGCTGGGCTCCGCCGCCATCGAATTGTGGTTAAAAGAAGGGGACGTTACGCAAAAAATCGTATTCAGCGGTGATGTGGGCAACACCGATCAGCCCATCATCCGCGATCCCCAAAGGGTGCGTGAGGCCGATTATCAGGTGATCGAGTCGACCTACGGAAATCGCACGCACACGCGCCCCGACGACGTGGTCGGTGAGCTGGCACGCCACATTGACCGTGCGCTGAGCCGTGGCGGAAACGTGGTGATCCCCGCCTTTGCGGTGGGGCGCACGCAGGAGCTGCTTTACGCCTTGCGCGAGATCAAGCAGAAGCATATGGTAAAGCGCGTGGACTTTCCCGTTTACGTGGATAGCCCCCTTGCGATCGAGGCGACCAAGATCTTTACAACGTGCGACCGCAGCTGCTTTGATGACGAGATGCTGGCGCTCCTCTCGCAGGGGATCGACCCCTTGCGCTTCGACGGCTTGCATCTGGCGGTGAGCGCGGAGGATTCCAAGCGCATCAACGAGGACCAACGTCCCAAGGTGATCCTGTCCGCCAGCGGTATGTGTGAGGCGGGGCGCGTGCGCCATCACTTAAAGCACAACCTCTGGCGTCCTGAAAGCCTTGTCCTGTTCGTTGGTTATCAGGCACAGGGGTCGCTTGGCCGTGCTGTGCAGGAGGGTGCCAAAACCGTGCGGCTGTTCGGCGAGGAGATCGCCGTGCGCGCCGAGATCGCGGCTTTGCACGGCATCAGCGGTCACGCGGATAAGAACGGACTGATCTCCTTTTTGCGGGGCTTTGAGAAAAAGCCGCGACTTGTCTTTGTCAATCACGGTGACGAGGGCACTTGCGAGGACTTTTGCCGTGAGCTCGCCGACCTTGGCTACCGCGCTGAAGCACCGTACAGCGGTACCGAATACGATCTGCACAACGGCGTGATGACGGCGTTTGCCGAGCGCCGCCGCGTGGAACGCGGCAAGAGCGCAAGGGAAAGCTCGCGCAAGCAAAGCATCCACCGCGACCTGATCGCCGCGGCAGAGGCGCTGCTCGCGCTCGCAAGGCGCTGCGATAACCGCGCCAACAAGGATAATGCCAAATTCACGGGGCAGATCCGCGCGCTGATCGACAAATGGGAGCATTAACAAAAAAATTTCACGATATATTGACTTTATTAAAAGAAAGTGATATAATCAATTATAATAAATCTCGAACGGAGGGTTAACAGTATGAAACATATCGAAACGCTTGAGACGCGCAACCTGTGCGACAGTGCAAAGAACGGCGGATGCGGCGAGTGCCAGACTTCCTGCCAGTCTGCATGCAAGACCAGCTGTGGCATTGCCAATCAGCAGTGCGAAAGCAAGTAATTGAAAAGAAAAATGCCGCCGCGGCGCACAAGACGCCAGGGCGGCATTTTTGCGAAAGGGAAGAGTATGGTACATCAATATAAATTGGGCGGTTACAATATTGTGCTTGATATTTGCTCGGGCTCGGTGCACGCAGTGGACGAGGTGGCATATGACATCATTGCGATGTTTGAGCAAAATGACCGCGACACGGTGATCGCCGAAATGGCAAAAAAATATGCCGATCGCGAGGACATGACGGCGAAGGATATCGAGGAATGCTACGACGACGTTGTGGAGCTGAAAAACCGCGGCAAGCTGTTTGCCCCCGATACCTTCGAGCCGATGGCGGGCAAGCTCAAGGAAAAGACCGCGGGCGTCGTGAAGGCGCTGTGTCTGCATATCGCGCATACGTGCAATCTCAACTGCTCCTATTGCTTTGCAAGCCAGGGCAAATATCACGGCGATCGCGCGGTGATGAGCTTTGAGGTGGGTAAGCGCGCGCTTGACTTCCTCATTGAGCATTCGGGCAGCCGCCGCAATCTGGAGGTCGATTTCTTCGGCGGTGAGCCGCTGATGAATTTTGACGTCGTGAAGCAGCTTGTTGTGTATGCCCGTTCGATCGAGAAGGAAAAGGGCAAGAATTTCCGCTTTACGCTGACCACCAACGGCATGCTGATCGACGACGACGTGATCGAGTTCGCCAATAAGGAATGTCACAACGTGGTGCTGTCGCTGGACGGCCGCCGCGAGATCCACGACCGCTTTCGTGTGGACTACGCGGGCAAGGGCAGCTTTGACCGCATCGTACCCAAGTTTCAGGAATTAGTGGCCAAACGGGGTGGAAAAGACTACTATATGCGTGGCACCTTTACCCACGCGAACCCCGACTTTTTGGAGGATATCAAGGTCATGCTGGACCTTGGCTTCACCGAGCTTTCGATGGAGCCCGTCGTGTGCGCCGAGGGCGACCCCGCAGAGCTGACCGATGCCGATATGGAGATCGTGAAACAGCAGTACGAGCAGCTAGCAGACCTTATGCTGCAGCGCGACCGCGAGGAAAGGCCCTTTACCTTCTATCACTATATGATCGACCTCACGGGCGGCCCCTGCATCTACAAGCGCATTTCGGGCTGCGGCTCGGGTACCGAGTATATGGCAGTCACCCCTTGGGGCGACCTTTACCCCTGCCATCAGTTCGTCGGTGAGGAGAAATTCAAGCTCGGCAGTGTGTTTGAGGGGGTCACCAACCCCGACGTGCGCGACGAGTTTGCCGCCTGCAACGTCTATGCGCGCCCCGCCTGCAGGGATTGCTGGGCAAGACTTTACTGCTCGGGCGGTTGCGCTGCAAATGCCTACCACGCGACGGGCAGTGTTACGGGTATTTATGAAAAGGGCTGTGAGCTTTTCCGCAAGCGTATGGAGTGCGCCATTATGGTGGCGGTCGCCCGTGCGCTGGGTGGCAAGAAATGAGCAAAATGACAACACCGATCTGCGATTTCGTGAACCGTTATGCCGAAAGTGATGCATTGCGCCTTCATATGCCGGGGCATAAGGGCGCACCGCTGCTTGGCTGCGAGTGCCGCGATATCACCGAGATCGCGGGTGCCGACAGCCTGTTTGAAGCATCGGGCATCATTCTCGAAAGTGAGCAAAACGCGAGCGCGCTTTTTGGCGCTGCGACCTTCTATTCGACTGAAGGCTCGTCGCTCTGCATTCGTGCGATGCTGCACCTGATCGTGAAAAAAAGTGCCAAACGGGGTGAGAAAACGTTGATCTTTGCGGGTAGAAACGCACACAAGGCGTTCCTTTCTGCGGCGGCGCTGCTCGACCTTGACGTCGAGTGGATCTACCCCAACGATAATGCTTCTTATCTCTCTTGCCCGATCGACGCCGTATCGCTTGACGCGATGCTGAAAAACGCCGCGCGAAAGCCTGCGGCGGTGTATCTCACAAGCCCCGATTATCTGGGCAACCGCGCCGACGTTGCCGCTATTGCGGCGGTCTGTCACGCAAACGGCGTTTATCTTCTGGTGGATAACGCCCACGGCGCGTATCTGAAATTTTTGCCGCAATCGCAGCACCCCATCGACCTTGGTGCAGATCTCTGCTGTGATTCGGCGCACAAGACCTTGCCAGCGCTCACGGGCGGCGCATATCTGCATATTGCAAAGCACGTGTCGGGGCTTTTTGCAGCAGATGCCAGAAAAGCGCTTGCGCTGTTTGGCTCCACCAGCCCCTCGTATCTCACGCTGCAATCGCTGGATGCTGTGAACGCCTATCTTGCAAGCGGCTATCCGCAACGCCTTGTCGTATTTGCGGACAAGGTGAATGCTTGCAAAAGCCGTTTGACGGCGGCGGGCTATACCCTTTGCGGCGACGAACCGTTAAAGCTCACGATTCACGCAAAGCCCTATGGCTATCTTGGCACCGAGCTTGCCGAAATGCTGCAAGATCAAGGCATCGTGTGCGAGTTTTGCGATCCCGACTTCCTTGTTCTGATGCTGACACCCGAAACGGGAGACGTTGGCATCAAGCGCTTGGAGCGCGCGCTTGGCGCGATCCAAAAGCGCACGGCGATCACGGAACGCCCCCCGATGCTGTCGATCCCCGAAAGGCGGCTTCCCATCAGAGAAGCGATGCTCTCGGACAGCGAGAGCCTGCCCGTTTGCGACTGCCTTGGCCGCGTGCTTGCCGATGCAGGCGTCGGCTGTCCGCCCGCGGTCCCCATCGCCGTCTGTGGCGAGGTGCTTGACAGTGCTGCGCTTGCCGTTTTTGCCTATTACGGCATCACGCATTGCACTGTTGTGAAAGGATAAAAAGCAGATGAGCATCTATCTTTTTGATTTTGACGGTACGCTGGTGGATTCGATGCCGATTTACGGCGGCGTGATGCTGCGCATTTTGGACGAGTATCATATCCCGTACCCCGACACGATCCTAAAAGCCATCACCCCCTTGGGGCTTGGCGGTACTGCCGCGTATTACGTAGGGATGGGGCTGCCCCGCACCAAAGAGCAGATCGTTATGCAAATGACCGACTATATGGTCGATGCCTACACGCACCGTGTCCCCGCCAAGGAGAACGTTATTGAGGTGCTGAAAGCATTGAAGGCGCGCGGAGATTCGCTGAACGTACTCACCGCAAGCCCCCACGTGACGCTGGACGCGTGCCTTATGCGCCTTGGCATTTTTGACCTGTTCGATCACGTGTGGTCCTGTGAGGATTTCGGTATGACCAAATCCGACACCGCGATCTATCACGCGGCTGCACGGCGGCTTGGCGTTAGCGTGTCCGATGTGATCTTTTTGGATGATAATTATAATGCTGATCTGACCGCCAAACGGGCGGGGATGCAGGTGATCGGCGTTTACGACGACACCTCAAGGGAATACGTGCAGGAGATCAAGAGCGTTACGGATCGCTACATTTACAATTTCAAGGAGTTGCTATAAGACGAATTTCAATAATGAAAAGTATTCCTTTGAAATACTAACAAGGATAGAAAAAGCCTCCCTTGTGCAAATGGGAACTGTGCCGCATAGCGGCATATGGAGTTTGCTTAGCAAACTCACGGAGGGATTGTAAAAAGCATAACTTTAGTAAAAACAATCCCTCAGTCAGCTTTGCTGACAGCTCCCTTTACACAAGGGAGCCTTTGGCTTGTTTTCATCCGAAGATTTGGCGATCAAGCTTAAAATGTTTGTATAGTCACTTATCGTAAGCCCCCTTTTTCATTTTTTTGAGAAAGGGGGTTTACAAATCCTTGTTTTGTGTGTATAATAATAATAAAGCCGATGAACGGGAGAAGACCCCACAAAGCTCACCAAAGAGAGCGCCGCCTTGGCTGGAAGCGGTGCGTGAGGGCAGGGGAGATATGCACCCGTGAGGCGCGGTGGGGAAGCTCAGTATCCGCCGACGTACCCCGCGTTAAGGGAGATCTGTTATCAAGCAGTAGAGAGGGGGAGACCCCGAAAAGCAGAGTGGGACCGCGGTTCGCCGCCTCTGTGCCGTATGGCGCGGAGGTGTTTTTTGTTTTTTGGGGGCATATTTGTGATGAAGGATCTGAAGAAGGATATGGAAGCGCTCAGCGAGCTTGTCTCGCTTGTGGGCTATACGGGCAAAAAGCTGTACCGCAAGTCGCAAGGGCTTTTGCGGGAGGTGCGCTATGACATCGCGGCGTTCCGCCAGCGCGACCCCGCGGCGAAAAGCGACCTTGAGGTGCTGCTGCTCTATTCGGGCTTGCACGCGCGCACCGCGCACCGACTTTCTCACGCATTATACAAAAACGGCCACACCTTTGCCGCCCGTGCGGTGAGCCAGGGTGCGAAGGCATTAACGGGCATCGAGATCCACCCCGGTGCCACCATTGGCAAGGGTCTTGTGATCGACCACGGCTCTGGCGTTGTGATCGGCGAGACCGCTGAGATCGGCGATAACTGCACGCTCTATCAGGGCGTGACCCTTGGCGGTACGGGCAAGGACGTGGGCAAGCGCCATCCCACCCTTGGCAACAACGTCATGGTGGGCGCGGGCGCCAAGATCCTCGGCCCGATGAAGATCGGCGACAACACCAAGATCGCCGCGGGCGCTGTGGTGCTTGATGAGATCCCAGCCGACAGCACCGCCGTCGGCATCCCCGCGAAAGTGGTAAAGGTCGCGGGCGAGCGCGTTGCCAACGACCTCGATCAGATCCACATTCCCGACCCTGTCGCACAGGAGCTTTCCGCTCTGCGCGCTGAGCTGCGCTCGCTTGACGAAAAGATCAAAAAAATGGAAAAGAAAAAAACGGCACCCCGAAAAGACGCCGCGAAGAAATAAAGGAGAGAACCATGTTAAAGCTATATAATTCCGCCACGCACAGAAAAGAGGAGTTCGTTCCCAATGAGCCCGGTAAGGTCAGTATGTATACCTGCGGCCCGACCGTCTATCATTTCGCCCACATCGGTAACCTGCGCACCTATATTATGGAGGATATCCTCGACCGCTATCTGCGTTACAGCGGCTATGAGGTGAGGCGCGTGATGAACATCACCGACGTGGGACATCTGTCCAGCGACGGTGACACGGGCGAGGATAAGATGCTGAAGGGTGCAAAGCGCGAGAAAAAGACCGTGATGGAGATCGCGCAATATTACACCGATTGCTTCTTTGCGGATGCGGAAAAGCTGCATATCCGCCGTCCCGACGTGGTCGAGCCCGCAACACAGTGCATTGACGACTTCATCAAGGTGATCTCGGCGCTCATTGAAAAGGGCTTTGCCTATGAGGCAGGCGGAAACATCTATTTTGACACCTCGAAGCTGAAGGAGTACTACATCTTCAACGATTTCAGCTCGGAGGATCTTGCCGTCGGCGTCCGCGAGGGCGTTGAGGAGGACGGCAACAAGCGCAACAAGGCTGACTTTGTGCTCTGGTTCACCAAATCCAAGTTTGAGGATCAGGAGCTGAAATGGGATAGCCCCTGGGGTGTCGGTTACCCCGGCTGGCACATCGAGTGCTCGTGCATCAGTATGAAGCACCTCGGCGAGCGCTTGGATATCCACTGCGGTGGCATCGACAATGCCTTCCCCCACCACACCAACGAGATCGCCCAGAGCGAGGCGTATCTGGGGCATAAGTGGTGCAATTATTGGATGCACGTGTTGCACCTGAATACCGATAGCGGCAAGATGTCCAAGTCCAAGGGCGAGTTTTTGACGGTCTCGCTGCTCGAGAGCAAGGGCTACGACCCCGTGGTCTATCGCTTTTTCTGCCTGCAGTCGCACTACCGCCGCTCGCTGGTGTTCAGCTATGAAAATCTGGATAACGCCGCACTTGCTTATCGCAAGCTGATCGCCCGCATCGCTTCGCTGAAGGCAAAGGAAGGCGAGGAAATAGAGGAAGAGAAGCTTGCGGCGCTTCGCGCAAAATTTGCCGCGGCTCTTGATAACGACCTCAACACCTCGCTTGCCATCACTGCGATCTATGACGTGCTTAAGTCCGATGCGAACACCGCCACCAAGCGCGCCGCCATCGACGATTTTGACACGGTGCTTTGCATTGACCTTTTGAAGAATGCCGATCTTTACGCTGCCGAGGAAGCCAAAAAGGCAGAGGCTGCCGCAAGCGCTGTGCGCGTCTACTCCGATGATCCCGAGATCCGCGCGATCGAGGAGGCGATCGATGCCCGCGCCGCCGCCAAGAAGGCAAAGAACTATGCCGAGGCAGACCGCATCCGCGCCGAGCTGCTCGCAAAGGGCATCGTTCTGACCGATACCGCGCAGGGCACGACCTGGAGCAAGGCATAACGCTAAAATACGGCAAGATCCCCTCTAACTCACACCGTTAGAGGGGATTTTTTTGGAAACACCGCAAATTTTTTCCTAAAAAGCATTGCAATTTTTGGTGGCGCGTGCTATAATGATGACAGTACCTCTTCTTGTGGGGGACTAATAAATCTTCATGGAGGAACACATCATGAAAAAGTTTGTACGTATTTTGGCTCTCACTCTGGTTGCTGTTCTGCTGTGCGCGACCCTCGCTTCCTGCGGCGGCCCCAACAAGGATCCGAGCAAGGCACTTGCTGCCTTGAAGGAAGAAGGCTACACCGCTGTTAAGGTCGGCGATTACGTCAGCGGCACCAAGGTCGTAAAGGACGATGACGGCGATAAGGTCGAGCACGTCACCATTTATTATTACGACAGCAAGGAAGATGCCACCGCTGCTATGGAAAAGATCCAGAAGCTTGCCGATGCTGAAAAGGACGACAAGAAGACCGATTGGGTGGGCGCTACCCAGTCCGGCAATATGATCTACTTCGGCACCAAGACCGCGATCAAGGACGCAAAATAATTTGATGAAAAGAACCCGCCCGAGCAACTTGCTCGGGCGGGTTTTGTAATTCGGCTTGCAGGGCGGTTGCGATCGAAAGTGCGCAGGAATATTGCAAATTCGATTTGTTTCGCGTTGTTTTTATAGATATGCTTGACATTGTTATAATTTAATGTTAAAATAATATAAATATAATATAAATTTGCCAGCAACATTTGTTGCTGTATCATCTATACCTTCGGGCGGGATGCGGCAAAAATATATCTGTAAAAACAACTACTTTGAAGGGAGTCATTTCATATGCTTGCAAAAGGGGATCATAAGATACCCGTTTCTGTCATCATTCCTTTGTATAATGGGGAAAAGTATATTGAAAATTGCCTGCGTAGCATCCAGGATCAAAGCATGAAGGAGCTTGAGATCATTGTCGTCAACGACGGCAGTACCGACTCCTCGGCCAAGATCGTTGCCAAGCTGGCAAAAGAGGATCCGCGCATTATGCTTTGCAATCACCCCGAAAACATGGGGCTTTTTCAAGCACGTCTGACCGGTGTCAATGCGTCGCACGGTGACTATATCGCGTTTGTGGATGCCGATGATGCGGTCAGCTTTGATTGGTTCCGTCTGCTCTATCAAAAGGCGACCGAGACGCAAAGCGACATCACGATCGGACAGTTCCTGTGCGATCAGGGCAACAATAAATACACCTTCTTTAACCTGGACCCCCTGCGTCAAAAGATCTCCTTGCAGGGAGAAGAGGTGTTCCGCGATTTTGTCGGGCAAGAGGGAAATTGCTATTCCTGGCACTTGGTCTGGAATAAGCTTTATGCGCGCGCGCTGTGGATGGATGCCATGGAGGATCTGGAAGCGTTTTCCAAGGAGCATCTGCATTTTATCATGTGCGAGGATATTGCCTTTTCCGCCGCACTTTGGGTTCGTGCCAAAAAGGTCAGAAACGTGCAAAGCGGTGCGTATTACTACTATAACCGCGCAAACGATGCATCAAGCACCTCCGCACATCCGCCCAGAGAAAAAACACTTGTTAATATCAAAAACGTTGTCAATGCCTTCAAGTTGATGGAAATGCAGATGAAAAAGCTTGGACTCTGTCAAGAGGACTACAAAAAGCATTTTTATGAGTGGAAGCTGCATTATGCAAGAATGTACTTCAATATTTTGAAGGACGATTCCGCACGGAATAAGAAAAATGATGAAAAGCTGATTCAAGAGGCTTTCCAAACCGCCGAAGGCGATGACGTGACCGATTATAAGGCAACCTACCATTATTTCTACTCGCAGGAGACCGTCGTAGATTATACGCTTCTGACCAAGATGGAGGATGCGAAAAAGATGATCTGCTCCGAGGAAAAGCAGGCGATCAGCTTTGATATTTTCGATACGCTGATCCTGCGCCCCTTCCTGTATCCGACCGATCTGTTCTTCTTGATGAACGACGAGTTCAACCGCGTGTGCAAGATCAATTCCTATTTGAATTTTGTCGATATTCGTGTCAATTCGGAGCAGAATTGCCGCGGCCGCATCAGGGCTCAGCACGTTGGATATGAGGAGATCACCCTGGATGAGATCTATGAGCAGATCGCGATCGACTATCCGTTTGACAAGGAAGCCCTTGATTACATGAAGGCACTTGAACAAGAGCTTGAGGTCCGTTTTTGCGTGCAACGAAAGGCAGGTAAAGAGCTTTTTGAGCTTGCGAGAATGCACAATAAAAAGATCATCGTCTGCTCGGATATGTATCTGCCCAGAGAAACGGTTGACGCGATCCTGAAAAAGAACGGTTATGCGTATGACGAGCTGTATCTTTCCTCGGAGCTGCGTGTCGCAAAATGCACTACAAATCTCTTCAGACACGTGCAAAAGGAGCTGCACCTTCCCAAGAGAGCATTTTTGCACTTTGGTGACAACTGGGAAAGCGATGTCCTCTGCGCGCAAAGATCGGGCTGGGATGCGATCCATCTGCCCAAGGCAACCGATAGCTTCCGCAACTGGGTACCGGGTGTTTATAACGGAGAAGCCTATGCCCGCATCTTTGGCAGAAACGGGCAGATGAAGGATGTCTATAACAGCAAGATCAGCTTCTTTGGCTATCGCTGCGCATTGGCATTGGCCGCCAACAAGCTGTATGACGATCCGTTCCAGACCATTTCCACGGAATCTGATTACAACGCCGATCCCTACCGTCTGGGATATTTCGCGCTCGGTCATTATCTGTACGCGATCACAGACTGGATCATTCAACACGCCAAGGAAGCGAACGCCGGGCACGTCCACTTTGTTGCGCGTGACGGTTATCTGCCCATGGAGGCCTATCGGATCTTCAAAAAATACGATCCGACACTGCCTGAGGAAAATTATCTCTACGTTTCCAGAAAGGCTCTGGCGCTTGCCGATGTTTATGCGGGGGGCGATCTGTATTCTCTTTGGAATAAGATGAATATTTCCAATTCCTCCCCCTATAAGCTTGAGGCAATGCTTTCCGAATATTACGTCGACGGTGCAGGCTCCATACAGGATAAACTGGGCTTGAATGACGTTGTTTTCAAGCGGAAATTTTCCTCTCAGGATGAGTTCCACCGTGTTGTCAAGGTATTGGCGGCACAGCTTGATCCGCAAAAGCTTATCGAGCAAAAGAAAGAGCTGAAGGAGCATTTCAAGGAGGAATTCAAGCCGGGCGACCTTATGTTTGACATTGGTTACAGCGGCCGCGTCGAGGCGGTTCTGAGCAAGCTTTTGCAGTATCCCGTCAACAGTTTGTACGTGCACAGCAACAATGATTCCGTGAAGAACCGCGAGCGTATCAACGGCTTCAAAAACAATTGCTTCTACGATTACAAGCCCGCTATCACCGGTGTGGTGCGTGAGCACGTATTTATGAAGCCTGCTCCCTCTACCGTTGGATATGAGAAAAAGGACGGCAAGCTGCTGCCCATCTTTGAGACCTATAAGACCAATCCCGGAAATGAGATCGCGACCCGTACGTTCCAAGGGGCTGCGCTTGAATTTGTAGAGGATATGCTGTCTGTTTTTGACGGCTTTGTTCCGATGCTTGCTTACCACAAGGACGATATGGCAAGCCCGTTTGAAAGCTATCTCCACTACAGCAAGCCGGCGGACAGAAAGATCTTTGGATGCGTCTGGTTTGAGGATGACATGGGCATGGGTAAAATGTCGGCATTGGATTTTTGGAATCAGGAGACCAAAAATTTCGGCCTGGATAAGAGATTTGCTCTCACCATCGATGAGTTTGACGGCATGGCGCAGGAATTCAAGCTTTGCACCACCTTCAAACCCTATCCCAAGTGGAAAAAGGCGCTGTGTTACTTCATTCTTGATCGAAATCGCTTCTGGGCAAGGTTGAAAGTTTTTTTGAAAAGAAATAAGTAACAAAAAGAGCGCGTGAAGGTGAAAGGACACCAATAAAAAGCACCCCCGTTTGGGGGTGTTTTGCGTTTTGTGGGCCGAAAGGGTACTCGCCTTCGGCGAGGATTTCCGCGCCCTACGTCTGGTGTGCAAGCACCCCGACCTTCGGGCGGGAAAACCGAACCTTCACATTTTTGCAAAGCAAAAATGAAAGGTTCGCCCTAAAGGGTACTCAATACAGGGGTACAGCCAATATGCGGTTTTACCTACGCCTGCCGCACCTATCACAGTTCGGGTTTTCCGATCTGATCCACGCATCGGCAAGGATTTTTGATAAATCCGCTTTTGATAAATACGGAGAGGCGTATTTGAGGAAGGTCAAGCTGTAGGGCTTATTCGTCATCATATAAATCTCGTAGGCGG
>JAGALS010000031.1 GCA_017625065.1 Clostridia bacterium
AACAATGAAGGCGTGACCGTTTCCTTCGATGAAGCGAGCGGCTTTACCTATCACGCGGCGACTGCACAGACCTTGACGCAGATCTCCACAAACGGTTGCGGCTTGACTCTTACGGGTACGCTTGTGATCAATTCCGGCGCGCCCATTACCTTTACCGGCGGTGATCTGAATATCGGTACCGAGAGTGTCGCCGCTGACGTCACGATCAATAGCTCGGTTACCGAAGCGATACTGATCGGTAGTGGAAACTATAATGTCAATGTGAATAAGGGCAGCTCTCTTGCAATCAATCTTGATGATGCCACGTGGACGGCGGTCAGATTTAGCCATAGACAAACTTGTGTGTTAAATGTATATGGAACCCTTACCACAAACGGTGGATTATCCGGTAACAGATACCATACCTTTGCTGCTCGTGAAGGCGGAAGCATTAACTGCGGACACATAAATAACGGTATGTATCATACACTTACTGTCGATGGTGTTATGACGGTCTATGGAAATGTTGCTCAAACAAGCGGCTCTTCGATCAATGTCGCCGCCACCGGAATCTTAGTCATCGTCGGAACCTCGAATGTGGAGCCTACTGTAACGGAGGGTGGCAAGGTGACTGTTAAAAATCTGCCTTGCGGAAATGTAATATGCCATAGTAACATTGTATGGTCTGTTACAACAGAGCCCACGGTTGATGCGGTTGGAAGCATTTCTCAAATCTGCTCTGCTTGTAGCACCGTGTTAGACACTGTAGAACTACCTAAGCTGAATCCTACCGACTATACAGCCACCACATCTCTTGTAAACAATGTGCTGACCACGGTGTTTGTTTACAATGGCGATGAAGTTGAGTATTCCGTTTCTCTGACATCAAGCGGTTATATTTCGGTGAACGGTCAGCTTTACTCCCGTTACGACGTTGCAAAGCTCAATAATGAAGGTGTAACCGTTTCCTTCGACGAAGCGAACGGCTTTACCTACCATGCGGCGACTGTACAGACCTTGACGCAGATCTCCACAAGCGGTTGCGGCTTGACTCTTACGGGTACGCTTGCGATCAATTCCGGCGCTTCCATCACCTTTACCGGTGGTAATCTGAATATCGGTACCGAGAGTGTCGCCGCTGACGTTACGATCAATAGCTCGGTTAAAGAAGCAATATTGATCAGCAGCGGAAACTATAAGGTAAATGTGAATAAGGGCAGCTCTCTTGCAATCAATCTTGATGATGCCACGTGGACGGCGGTCAGATTTAGCCATAGAAACTCTTGTGTGCTAAATGTATATGGAATCCTTACCACAAACGGTGGGTTGTCCGGCAACAGATACCATACCTTTGCTGCTCGTGAAGGCGGAAACATTACCTGTGGATTTATAAATAACGGTAGTTCAAATACACTTACCATCGATGGTGTTATGACGGTTAATGGAAATGTTACTCAATCAAGTGGCGCGATTAACGTCGGTGCTACCGGAACCTTGACCGTTACAGGAACTTCAAACATAGCTCCTACTATAACAGAAGGCGGTAAGGCAACTGTCAATGGCCAAGAAATCAGTTAAATCATCAATATCATAAAATCAAAAGGGCTGAGCCGTATCGGTTCAGCCCTTATCTTGTATAACGAAAGGCGATCCCCAAAGCGATCGCCTTAAAAATATTTGCAGGTATTGATTTTATTGTCGCATAAGTGTATCTACACATAAAGCTTTTATGGCTTTTGTTATAACATAACCGTTTGGATATTGCAAATAGATCGAAAGAAAAAAGGAAGATATTGCTTGTTAATGAAGAAAGAAGCTCTTCCTTCTTGCTTTTTGCGGCGATCTGCGATATAATTGTAATAACAGTAAGAGAAAGGGAGGGAGTCGCGTTATGCAGCTGAAAAGAAAACAGGCATTGTTTCGCGTAGGCGATCTTGCGGCGATCCTTCTTGTGCTTTTGCTTGTCGGAGCGCTTTTATGGGCGTTTTTTGCGGCGGAACGGGGGGCTACGGCGCAGATATCTGTTGAGGGGAAAACGGTCGCCGTTTTGCCTCTTTCAAGGGATGCTACGTATCCCATTATGTCGCGTGGACATCACTTGACGGTTCATATTGAAAACGGCGAGGTCTTTGTTAACAATGCCGATTGCCCCGATCGGGTTTGCCAAAACACGGGCAAGATCTCGGCCAAAGGAGCTTCCATCGTATGTGCCGTTGCGGGCGTTTCGATCAGGATCACGGGGGGAGGGGATGGCAATGCCGACTTTGTCGCGGGGTAATTCTGCGGTGGAGCGCCTTTGCAAAAATGCCGCAATGCTGGCGCTTGCTATGATCTTTTCTTTTGTCGAGCATTTGGTTCCGCTCTCGCTTTTGATACCGCTTCCGGGTGTGAAGCTGGGGCTTGCAAACGTGGTGATCACGGCGCTGTTTTTTCTTGCCTCACCGCTTGATGCACTGATCGTTTCGGCGGCGCGGATCGGGCTTTCTGCATTGCTTTTCGGCACGCCCGTCTCATTGATGTTTTCCGCATTTGGCGGTCTTTGCGCCTATCTGTTTTTGTGGATATGCCGCCCGTTTTACGATCGGTTTTTCAGCTTTGTCGGGGTGTCGGTGCTGGCGGCAACAGGGCATCATTTCGGACAGATCCTGGCGGCTGTTATCCTCTTTGACAACGGTGTTCTGCTGACCTATTTGCCGATACTTTTGCTTGCGGGAATTCTGATGGGCGGTATCACGGGATTGCTTTTGAACACAATGGCACCGCGCCTTCAAAAGCTCTTTAAAAGGGGTTGAAAATGATAAAAAAGATAATATGTGTCCTTTTATCAGTTATATTGTGTTTTTCTTTTGCTGCGTGCTCAAGTGGCAAAAACGACTACTCAGAAAAGCATTTTTTTGTGATGGACACGCTTTTCACCCTGCGGATCTACGGTGAGGATCCCGATGCGCAGACACATTTTGTGAGGGTGAACGAGCTGCTTTGCGAGATCGAATCGGTGCTTTCCCGAACTGTGGAAGCAAGCGACGTTTCACGCATCAATAAGGCGCGCACTGCAAGCGAGCTCTCGCCGCATACGATCGCCGTGCTTTCTGCCGCTTATGAGGTGATGCACCTCACCGACGGCGCTTATCTTCCCACGATGGGGGCGATCTCGGATCTGTGGCGCATCGCGGGCGAAACAAATACATTGCCCGACAATACCCAACTTGCGATCGCCTTGACGGAAGCGAAAAAAGGTTTCCGTTTGGAAGACGGTGTTTGCACCTTGCTTGGCGAAGGCTCACTTCTTGACCTTGGCGGGATCGGCAAGGGGTATGCCGCCGACTGTGTGCTTGCTTATTTGAAGCAAGCGAATGTGAAGGGTGCGTTGCTGTCCTTTGGCAGTAGCGTGGCGACGATTGGCGAAAAAGGGAATGACGAACCCTTTCTGATCTCCCTACGCCATCCGCGCGATCCGAACGGTACCGTGGGGACTTTGAAAAATCCGAAGGGCGTTCTTTCGGTATCAGGCGACTATGAGCGATACGTGACGGTGGGTGAGACCAGATATCACCATATTCTTGATCCCGAAAGTGGCTATCCCACGGATTCGGGGTTAGCATCGGTCGCGGTGCTTTGCGAGCAAGGCGTTTATTCCGATGCGCTTTCCACCGCGTTTCTTGTGATGGGAAAGGATAGGGCGGAAGCCTTTCTTGCATCGGGTAAGATTGTCGCCGACGCCGTTTTCGTGAGTACAGACGGTGAACGTTGTGCAACCCCGAATATCCTATTTGAAGAATAAAGCCATCAAAAAAGCTCCGCGCCGATCCGGCGCGGAGCTTTTTTGATATTTTCGTGATTTTCCCGACTGTGCTTATTGACATTTCTGCACACGTGCGATATAATAATATATTATATTATTAAATTATAAGGAGAGCCCTGTATGCGGGAAGTCGATAGATTTTCGCTCCAAAATACCAAAAGCACGGAAGCGATGGACGCAGTGCGCGCGCACTGCGCGGCGTTTCGCGCGGAAAACGGCCGCCTTCCTCGCGCCTTTGTTCTGACCTTTGGCTGTCAGCAAAACGTCGCCGACAGCGAAAAGCTGTCGGGGCTTGCGAAGGAAATGGGCTATGAGCTCACGGATGATCCCGCCCGTGCCGAGCTGATTTTGGTCAACACATGCGCCATTCGCGAGCACGCCGAAAAGCGTGCGCTTTCCATCGTGGGGCAGTATAAGCATCTCAAAGAGGAAAACCGTGAGCTTGTCATCGGTGTTTGCGGCTGTATGGTCGCGCAGGAGCATCGCCGCGAGCAGCTGAAAAAAAGCTATCCTTACGTTGATTTTATCCTTGGCACCTCGGTGCTGCACCGCCTGCCCGAGCTTCTTGCAAGGAAGCTGACGGAAAAGCGCCGTATTTTTAACGGCGACGAGGAATATGCCATTGTCGAGGATATGCCGATCCTGCGCAATGATTCTTACCGCGCGTGGGTCAGCATTATGTACGGCTGTAACAACTTTTGCTCGTACTGCATCGTGCCTTACGTGCGCGGGCGCGAGCGCAGCCGCGCACCCGAGGATGTCATTGCCGAGGTGAAAGACCTTGTGGAAAGAGGGTATAAGGACATCACACTGCTTGGGCAGAACGTGAATTCCTACGGCAAGGGCGAAGCCCACGGCGTTGATTTTGCCGAGCTGCTTGCTCGTCTTGATGCGATCGAGGGGGATTTCGTCCTGCGCTTTATGACGAGCCACCCCAAGGATGCTACAAGAAGGCTTGTCGACGTGATGGCGGCAGGGCGGCACATCGCGCATCATTTCCATCTGCCGCTGCAATCGGGCAGCGACCGCATCCTTCAGCGGATGAACCGCCATTACGATCGTGCTGCTTATCTTTCGATCTTGAATTATATGCGCGAAAAAATGCCCGATATCGCCGTGACCTCCGATATCATCGTCGGCTTTCCGGGTGAGACCGATGCCGATTTTGAGGATACGCTTGCAATGCTGCGGCGCGTGAGGTTCGATATGCTCTATTCGTTCATTTACTCGCCTCGCAAGGGTACACCCGCCGCCGAAATGCTGGGTCAGATCCCCAAAGAGGTCAGCGGCGCGCGCTTTGATCGCTTGCTTGCCCTGCAGGAGGAGATCGCGCTGGAGAAAAATCAGCCTCTGCTTGGAAGTGTGCAGCGCGTGCTGTGCGATGGCATCAGCAAGGATGCCGGTATGCTGTCGGGGCGCAACGGACAAAATAAGATCGTGTTTTGGGAAAATGACGGAACACCTGCGGGTGAGTGGGTGAATGTTGAAATAGACCGTGTCGCGCCCTTCGCGCTTTACGGTCAAAAAATAAACTGAAAGAGAGAAAAAGAAATGGGAATTTTTGAACTTGCCGCTGAGCTCGGCAAAACACTGAAGAACGATAAGAGACTGATCGCGCTGGAGGAAGCGCGCAAGGCATACGAGAGCGATGAGCGCGTGATGAAGCTGATGACCGAATACGAGGTGCAGCAGAAGGCGATCAGCTATGAGGCAGTGAAGGAGGAGCGCAGCGAGGAGCTGCTGAAGATGATCCAGGACCGCATCGACGCGATCTATGATCAGATCGTCGCAACTGAAACCTACAAGGCACTGGAAAAGGCGCAGAACGACGTCAATGACCTGATGGAAATGGTCAATTCCACCATCACCTTTAACATCACGGGCGAAATGCCCTCAAGTTGCACCCACGATTGCTCTACTTGCGGCGGCAGTTGCCATTGATCGATCTGATTTTCAAGATAAGGAGTGCCATTTATGACACCGATGATGCAACAGTACTTTGAGATCAAAAATCAATACAAGGACTACGTGCTTTTTTACCGTCTCGGCGACTTTTACGAGATGTTTTTTGATGACGCCATCCGCGTTTCAAGAGAGCTGGAGCTGACACTGACGGGTAGAGACTGCGGCGAAGCCGAGCGTGCCCCGATGTGCGGTATCCCGTTCCACAGTGCGGAAGGGTATATCGCGCGGCTGATCGAAAAGGGCTATAAGGTGGCGATCTGCGAGCAGATCGAGGATCCTGCCAAGGCAAAGGGCCTTGTCAAGCGCGATATCGTGCGCGTGGTAACGCCGGGTACCTTGCTTGAGCCCGGTATGCTCACCGAGCAAAAGAATAACTTCGTCTGCGCCATCTGCCTTGATGACGCGTCGGTTGGGCTTTGCTTTGCCGACGTTTCCACGGCAGAGATCTACGCGACGGCGCTGTCGGGTGACAACGTGCAGGCACGGCTGCAGAGTGAAATCGGTACTTACTTGCCAAGCGAGGTCATCACGGACCTGTATCGTGCCGATTTTGCCGAGCTTGCCGAGTTTTTGACCATTCGTGTCGGCACGATGCTGACCGACGGGCAGGGCAATCGCTTTGACTATGACACGGCACTTGCACGCGTGCGCGTGCAGTTTGGAGAAAAGCTGCCCCAAGGGTGCGAAAATGATCGCTCGCTTGTTTGCGCGGTTGGTGCTCTGATTGATTACATTTGCGATATGCAAAGAAGCGACGTGAATTACATCAAGGAGCTTCACATCTATTCCGACGGGCAGTATCTGGATATGGATATCAACACCCGTCGCAATCTGGAGCTGACCGAAACGATGCGCTCCAAGGAAAAGCGCGGAAGTCTTTTGTGGGTGCTGGATAAAACGCGTACCGCGCCGGGTGCTCGTTTGCTGCGCTCGTATGTGGAGCATCCGCTGCTTTCCGCCCGTGAGATCACGGCAAGGCAGGGAGCTGTTGAAGAGCTTTTCGGCAATTTTATGTTGCGCGGCGAGCTTGGAGATACCTTGTCGGGTGTCCTTGATCTGGAGCGCTTGATCACCCGTATCGTTTACGGCACGGCAAATGCCAAGGATCTGCGCGCGGTCGCCACGACGATCTCGGTGCTGCCCGAGGTGCGCCGACTGCTTGCATCCTGCAAGGATTCTGAGCTGCGCCGTATTTATGACGGTCTGGAGGATCTTGCCGAGCTGCGTGAGCTCATTGACCGCGCCATTGCCGAGGATCCGCCTTTCATCTTGCGTGAGGGTGGACTCATCCGCGAAGGCTATAACGCCGACGTGGACTATCTGCGCTCGGTGATGACAGACGGTAAATCCTGGATCGAGCGTGTCGCCGCCGAGGAGCGCGAGCGTACGGGCATCCGCACCTTGAAGATCGGCTATAACAAGGTCTTTGGCTATTATATCGAGGTGTCCAACTCCTTTAAGGATCAGGTGCCCGATACCTACATCAGAAAACAGACGCTCACCAACGGCGAGCGCTATATCACACAAGAGCTCAAGGATATGGAAGCCACCATTCTCGGTGCTGCCGATAAGGTCTGCTCACTGGAATACGAGCTTTTCCAAGAGGTGCGAAACGTTGTCGCAGGTGAGGGCGAGCGCATTCAGCGTGTCGCCAACCGCCTTGCGGAGCTTGACGTGTATCTCTCGCTTGCCGACGTTGCGGCAAAGAATAATTACGTCCGTCCAGAGGTCGACAACAGCGATGTGGTCGAGATCAAGGACGGTCGCCACCCCGTTGTCGAGCAATTCGTGAAGGATAGCTATTTTGTGCCCAACGATGCGATGCTTGACACCGCGCAGAACCGCGTGATGCTGATCACGGGCCCCAATATGGCGGGTAAATCGACCTATATGAGACAGGTCGCGCTGATCGTGCTGATGGCGCAGATCGGCTCCTTCGTTCCCGCCGCTTCGGCAAGAGTCGGTGTTGTGGACAAGCTCTTTACCCGTGTTGGCGCATCGGACGATCTTGCCTCCGGGCAGTCCACCTTTATGCTGGAAATGAACGAGGTCGCTTACATTTTGCGTAATGCGACCCGTCGCTCGCTGATCATTTATGACGAGGTGGGCAGGGGAACGAGCACCTTCGACGGCATGAGCATCGCGCGCGCCATCGTGGAGTACACCAACAGCCGCAAGATCGGCGCAAAAACGCTGTTTGCCACCCATTATCACGAGCTGACCACCCTGGAAGCCGAGCTTTCGGGCGTTGTGAACTACAACATCGCCGCTAAAAAGCGTGGGGATAACATCACGTTCCTTCGCAAGATCGTGCGCGGCTCCACCGACGACAGCTACGGTATCGAGGTCGCAAAGCTTGCGGGGATCCCGAACGAGGTCATCCGCCGCGCGAAAGAGGTGCTCGCGCAGGTCGAGCAGACCGCCAAGGCACTCCAAACGCCCACGGTGGAGGAAAAGCTGCCAAAGGATGACGGCGTGATCACGATGGAGGATCTTGCAAACGAGCAGGTGATCGAGGAGCTGAAAAACGTCGATCTGAACACGCTTTCACCTTATGAAGCGATGAGCTTTTTGTTCGATCTGAAAAAGAGATTGATGTAAATTAAGAAATCCAAGAAAGGGAAGTAATCCATGGGAAAGATCAATGTCCTTTCTTTTGCCGTAGCCAACCTGATCGCCGCGGGCGAGGTGGTAGACCGCCCCGCGTCGGTGATCAAGGAGCTGATGGAAAATGCCATTGATGCGGGATCGCGCCATATCACAGTCGAGATCCGCAACGGCGGCGTGACCTTTATGCGCGTTGCCGATGACGGCTGCGGCATTTCCGCTGAGGATCTGCCCGTGTCCATCCGCCGTCACGCGACAAGCAAGATCCGCGAAGCGGATGATCTTGACGGCATTTTGACGCTCGGCTTCCGCGGTGAAGCGCTTGCCGCCATTGCCGCGGTCTCCGATCTGCGCATCATCACCCGTACCGCCGATGCGCCCTACGGCTCGTTGCTCGTTTCACACGGCGGCGAGGTGCAGGAGATCACCGAGCAGGGTGCGCCCGTTGGCACAACGGTGATCGTTGAAAATCTGTTTGCCAATGTTCCCGCACGTCGCAAATTCCTGAAAAAGGACGTGTCCGAAGCGATCGCCGTTTCCACCTATGTGGAAAAGATTGCGCTTTCCCGTCCCGATATTGCCATCCGCCTCATCGTAGATGGCAATATGCGCCTTGACACTGCGGGAGACGGCAAGGTCGAAAGTGCGATGTATGCCGTATTCGGCAGAGAATTTGTGGGTAAAATGATACCTGTGAAGGGTGGCGGTGAGGGTGTCAGCGTCAGCGGCTTCATCGGCCGTCCCGATCACGTACGCCCCAAGCGCAACTACGAGAACTTTTTCATCAACGGGCGCTATATCAACTGTCGCACCGCTGCGGCGGCGCTGGAGCAGGCATATACCTCCTTCATTCCGCCCGAAAAGTTTCCGTGCTGTGTGCTGTATATCGAGGTCAACCCTGCGGCAGTGGACGTAAACGTGCATCCCGCGAAATTAGAGGTCAAGTTTTCCAACGAAAAGCCGGTCTTTGAGGCGGTCTACTATGCCGTTCGCACGGCGCTGGAATCCGATTCGACCCGACCCGCGATGCAGATCAAGCAAGCAACACAAAATGCAGTCAATGCTTTTGTTCCCGTGGAAGACGGAAAGCGCGAATCGCTTGCATCCAGACAGATTTCAATATCTGTGGCTCCCACAACAAAGCCTCAGGCGCCCGTGAAGGACACTCCAAAGCCCTTCGAGCGAATGAGTGCCGCCGCATACCAAGAACGGTTTGCACCGACCGATCGGCTTTCCGCGTCGATCCCGTTCCGTCGGGATAACGAAAAACCGATGGATCAGGGCTTTGCCGTGTCGATCCCCGTGAATGGCAAGCCAACACCCGTGCCCGTCGCCAAGCCCGATGCGGTTCTTGATCCCGTAGAATCTACACATCCTGCGGAGCAAAAGATCGTCGCACAGCCTGTCGAGCCGGAAGCTACGGTTGAAGAAGCTCCAAAGCCGCAAGAAGCCGAGCAAGTGCAGGCTGCTGCGCCTTGGCGCATCGTCGGCGAGGTCTTTCGTTCGTATATTGTGGTGGAATGTGGGGAAAAGATGCTTTTGATCGACAAGCACGCCGCCCACGAGCGTGTGCTGTTTGAGCGGCTTCGCGCCAATATGAAGGCGCGCAAAGAGGTCACACAGATCCTGCTGATCCCAATGGTGCTGTCGCTTTCCCGCGAGGATGCCGACACACTGGCGCTTTATAAAGCAGAGGTCGAGGCGGTCGGCTTTGCCTTTACGGCGGCAGAGCAGAGCATTTCGGTCAGTGAGATCCCCGAAGGGCTCTCGCCCAACGCCGCGGGTGAGCTGTTGCAAACACTAGCCCATCAGCTCAGCAACGGAACGGGAAATGCAGCCCTATCCCGTGAGATCATTTTTGAAAAAGCGCTGTATCAGGGGGCTTGCAAGGCGGCGATCAAGGCGGGCAAAGACTATCCCCCCGAATACATTGAATGGCTGTGTCAGCAGCTTCAAAATATCCCCGACATTACCGTGTGTCCACACGGCAGACCGGTGGCAATGGAGCTGACACATGCCTATATTGACCATCAATTTAAGAGATCATAATTAAAAAAGTACCGACGTGTACAAATCAACATGGACCGCACTGTACTTGCGGCACCGAAAGGAATAACATGTCTAAATTTACAGTCTTAATGAAGGACGGCCGCGCGCGGCGCGGTGTTCTGCATACCGTGCACGGCGACGTGCAGACCCCCGTTTTCATGAACGTGGGCACCTGTGCCGCCATCAAGGGCGGTGTTTCCACCGTCGAGCTGGAGCAGATCGACTGTCAGGTCGAGCTGTCCAACACCTACCATCTGCACGTCCGTCCGGGCGACGGACTGATCCGCGAGATGGGGGGACTTCACAAGTTTATGAATTGGAAGCGTCCGATCCTCACCGACAGCGGCGGATTTCAGGTATTCTCGCTGTCCTCGCTGCGTAAAATTACCGAGGAGGGCGTTCACTTCGCCTCTCACGTGGACGGCAAGCGCATTTTCATGGGTCCCGAGGAAAGTATGCAGATCCAGTCCAATCTCGCGTCTACCATCGCAATGGCGTTTGACGAGTGCATTGAAAACCCTGCTCCCTATGATTACGTGAAGGCATCCTGCGATCGCACCTACCGTTGGCTTGTGCGCTGTAAAGCGGAAATGGCGCGTCTCAACAGCCTACCCGATACCATCAATCCCCATCAGATGCTGTTCGGCATCAACCAGGGAAGCACCTATGAGGATCTGCGCATCGCGCATATGAAGCAGATCGCCGAGCTTGATCTGGACGGCTATGCCATCGGCGGTCTTGCCGTTGGTGAAGCCACCGAGGATATGTATCGCATCATCGATGCGGTCGAGCCGCATATGCCCGAAAACAAGCCTCGTTATCTGATGGGTGTCGGCACGCCTTGCAATATTTTGGAAGCGGTGCATAGGGGAGTTGACTTCTTTGATTGCGTAATGCCAAGCCGTAACGCAAGACACGGCAGCCTTTTCACCTGGCACGGCAAGATCACACTGATGAACGAAAAGTACGCCCGTGACGATCGCCCCATCGATCAGGGCTGTGAGTGTCCTACCTGTCGCAATTACTCCCGCTCCTACATCCGCCATTTGCTGAAAGCCAAGGAGTCGCTTGGTATGCGCCTGGCGGTCACACATAACCTTTACTTTTATAACAATCTCACCCGTAAGATCCGAGAGGCGTTGGAAGGCGGCTACTTTGAAAGCTTTTATCAAAAGTACCGCAACATTTTGGGTGAGCGCCATCCCGATTGAGCTTGAAACATATTTAATATGTGATTATAAACCGTTGCAAAACCAAAAGGAGCTTTTATGCTTGAAAAACGCTTATTAGAAGAATTACTCGGTATTGCTGTATCCACAGGCGCCGATTTTGCCGAGGTATTTGCACAGCAGGAGCGGTCCGGTCAGCTGCGGCTGATCTCGGGTAAGATCGAGTCCGTACGCGACAATCTGCTTTCGGGTGTCGGCATCCGCGCCTTTGTTGGGACAAAGACCTACTATGCCTCAACGTCCGACACCTCACGCGAGGGGCTGCTGCGCTGTGCCGCTGCCGTTGCGGGTGCGGTGGGAGATGCTAACGGTCAAACGACACTGATCAACCTCACCCCCGACGAGATCAAGGTGGAACACGTTTCGTATTTACCCGGCGACGTTGAGACTTCGCGCAAGGCTGAGATCTTACGTGAAGCAGCCGATGCCGCATCGGGGTGTGACGAAAAGATCACACAGGTGCAGGGCGTGTATATGGACGTTGATCGCCGTTTCCTTGTGGCGAATACCGAGGGGCTTTGCCGTGAGGACCGCAAGGTCCGCACACGCCTTGCCATTACTGCGGTGGCATCCAAGGACGGTGAAAACCAATCGGGCTTTTACGGTCCGGGTGGCGGTATGGGCATCGAATTTTTTGAAAAGGTCTCGCCCACCGAGGCGGGCAGACGCGCCGCAAAGCAGGCGCTGACCAACCTATCTGCCGTTTACTGTCCCGCGGGGCAAATGACCGTGGCGATCGAAAACGGTTTTGGCGGTGTGATCTTCCATGAGGCGTGCGGTCACTCGCTTGAAGCGACCTCAGTTGGCATCGGCGCGTCGCAAATGGCAGGCAAGCTCGGGCAGCAGATCGCAAATCCTAAAGTCACCGCCATTGACGACGGTACGATCCCGCACGGATGGGGGTCTTTCTCGATCGATGACGAGGGTAATCCCGCCTCCCGCACGGTGCTGATCGAAAACGGTATTCTGAAAAACTATATGATCGACCGCCTTGGCTCTCGCCGAATGGGTATGCCCATGACGGGCAACAGCCGCCGCGAAAATTACACCTATGAGCCGACCTCCCGTATGACAAACACCTTTATCGACAACGGACCCGACAAAAACGAGGATATCATCGCCTCGATCGAGTACGGTCTATACGCCAAGGAAATGGGCGGCGGATCGGTCAACCCCCTTACGGGCGAGTTCAATTTTGCCGTCAAGGAGGGCTATCTTGTCCGCAACGGCAAGATCTGTGAGCCGGTTCGCGGCGCATCCCTGATCGGTACGGGTGCACAGATTTTGCAGGATATTGATATGGTCGGGCAAAACCTTGCCACGGGGCAGGGTGTGTGCGGCTCGTCAAGCGGCAGTGTGCCCACGGACGTGGGTCAGCCACTGATCCGCGTGAAAAAGATCACGGTAGGAGGTCGCTCATGAATTTTGAACAGATCAAGGAGATCCTGTTTCGGCAGGCTGTCGCTTCGGGTCTTTCTGACTATGACGTGTATTTCCGTATGGCAAGCGATGCCTCTACCGAGGCGCTGAACAAAGAGCTTTCCTCCAGCACCTTTGGTGTTGTGGGGGGCGTTTCCTTCCGTTGCGCCGTGAACGGGCGTATCGGCTCGGCTTCCACACAATGCTTGGAAGAAAAAGAGCTCACCGCCTTGGTTGCGCGCGCTATTGCCAATGCCGCGGTGATCGATGCCGATGAAGATCCGATCTTTTTTGAAGGCTCGGGCGAAGCTGCCTACCGACGCGTAGAACAGACAAATGCAGACTTGCCGGTTGCAGCAGAGCTGCGCCGTGCGGTGATGGATCTGCAGGAGCAGTTATATAGCGCAAGCGAGCTGATGACCGACGGAACCACGTCGGCGGCAGGCGCCGCAAGCGTAACTGTCTCCCTTGCCAACTCCAAGGGATTGAGCCTTTCTCACAGCGCGGGGATGCGCTACACCTATGCCGAGGCGATCGTCAACGACGGCAAAGAGCCTTCGTTTGGCACCGCATTTGCACCGTCCTTGGATATAAACACGGACATCGCCAAAAAAGCGACCGAGGAAGCGCTTGCAAGACTTGGCGCAGGTGCTGTCAAAACAGGGCAGTACGACGTGATCTTTTGTGCAAAGCAAGTGCGCGCATTGCTTGGTGCCTTTGCGGGAATCTTCAGCGGCAAGAATGCCTTGCTTGGGCTTTCGTTGCTTGCGGGCAAAGAGGGCGAGCGCGTTGCCGCGGAATGCCTGACGGTCATTGACGACCCTTTTTATGCCGAAAATACGATGCAAATGCCCTTCGACGCGGAGGGCGTTGCAACGAGGGAAAAGAATCTGATCGAAAACGGCGTTTTAAAGACGTTGCTTTACGATTTGACTTACGCGAAAAAGGCAGGGAAGCAACCCACGGGCAACGCGGCACGCGGCTCGATCGCCGATCCCGTTTCCATCAGCCCCTATTGTCTGCGCGTTGCCCCGGGAGAGCACACGGAGGACGAGCTGCTTCAAAGGCTTGACAACGGACTCTATATCACCGAGCTCAAAGGACTTCACGCGGGTGCGGATGCCGTAACGGGCGACTTTTCGATCGAAAGCTCGGGCTTTTTGGTGGAAAACGGCAAGCGCACAAAGCCTGTGCGTGGCTTCACCGTCGCGGGCAACTTTTTCGATTTGTTGAAGGCTGTGGACGGTGTTGCCGATCACGTGGAAATGGGACTTCCCGCAATTTCAGGCACCGCAGCCCCCGATATTCTGATCCGCGGACTGTCGGTCGCGGGCGAATAACGAAGGCAAATTGCCGCTATTGCATGAAAATTTTGCTTAGCACTTGATTATTATCAAACTTTGTTATATAATAAACTGTCAAAGACAGAAAAAAGAGGACTATTATGCAGACGATAAAAAAGATGATCGCCGAAAAATTGGCGGAAGGGATCGTATCGCTTGGCGCTCCCGGGGCGCTCACGGCAGATGAGCTGATCTCTATGCTCGAATATCCCCCCGATGAGGGAATGGGAGATTTGGCATTACCTTGCTTTAAGCTTTCCCGTACCTTGCGCCGCGCGCCGGTGCAGATCGCCGCGGCACTTTGCGACTCTCTCACGGGTATTGCAGCCGTGGAAAAGGCAGAGGCGGTGAACGGATACCTCAATATCACGTTGTCGGGGCAATATCTGTTGGAGCACGTGCTTGCCGATATCGCCGATAAGAAGGATCGCTACGGCGCCACCGATGAGGGCAAGGGAAAGACCGTTGTTTTGGACTACTCCTCGCCCAACGTGGCAAAGCCCTTCCATATCGGGCATCTTGGCACGACCGTGATCGGCCATTCGCTCAAAAAGCTTCACGAGTTTGCGGGATATAAGTGTGTTGGCATCAATTATCTTGGCGACTGGGGCACACAGTTCGGCAAGCTGATCGTTGCCTATAAAAAGTGGGGCAACAAAGAAATGATCGAGCAGGGCGGCATCGACAAGCTGGTCGAGCTGTATGTGAAGATCAACAATGCGATCTCGGGCAACGCCGATCAGGGCATCCCCGCGGATCCCGCCCTTGGCGACGAGGCGCGCGCGGAATTCCACAAGCTGGAGCTTGGCGATGCGGAAAATCTGGCGCTTTGGCGTTGGTTCATCGACATCAGTCTTGCCGAGTACGAAAAGACCTATAAGCAGCTCGGTATCGAGTTTGACAGCTACAAGGGCGAGAGCTTTTATACCGATAAAATGCCCGCCGAGGTGCAAAAGCTGCGCGATAAGGGGCTTTTGCAGATCGACGACGGCGCATCTATCGTAGACCTTGAAAAATACAATATGCCGCCCTGTCTCATCCTCAAGCGTGATGGCTCGACGCTTTATCCCACCCGTGATATCGCCGCCGCCGTTTACCGCAAGAACGAATACAAGTTTGACAAGGCGATCTATGTTACGTCCGCCGGTCAAAGCCTGCATTTTGCGCAGTGGTTCAAGGTCGTGGAGCTGATGGGCTACGATTGGTATAACGAGTTGGTGCACGTGCCTTACGGCACCGTGAGCATTAACGGCGCGAAGCTTGCCACCCGTACGGGTAACGTTGTACTGCTCAAGGACTTGTTCAAGGCTGCTATCGAGGAAGTCAGCGCCATTATGGAGCAAAAGAACCCCGATCTTGCAAATAAGGAAGAGGTCGCCGAGGCGGTTGGCGTTGGCGCGATCGTGTTCTATTATCTGTCGAACAGCCGTATCAAGGATATCAATTTTGTCATGGAGGATGCCCTCAACTTTGACGGCAACACAGGTCCTTACGCGCAATATACTTACGCCCGTACCTGCGCCGTTCTGCGCAAGGCAGGGGAGTGTTCTTGCGATCAGCTGACCTACACCGCACCCGAGGAAGCAGCGCTTCTCAAGGTCTTGTCGAGATTCCCCGAAAAGGTGGCAAACGCCATCGCGGATTATGAGCCCTCGGTCATCACCCGTTACATTCTGGATGTTGCCGCCTCGTTTAACCGCTTTTATCACAACTGCCCCATCGTCAATGCCGATGATGCGGCGGTCCGCGCGACCCGTATTGAGATCACCCGTGCCGTCAACCAGGTGCTTTCCAACGCCTTCCCGTTGATCTGCATGCGTAAAATGGAAAAAATTTAAGGAGAATAGATATGTCTGGACATAGCAAATGGGCGAATATCAAGCACAAAAAGGAAAAGACCGATGCGCAAAAGGCAAAGGTGTTCACAAAGATCGGTAAAGAAATGGCTGTTGCCGTCAAGGCAGGCGGCGGAGATCCCAACTCCAACTCTAAGCTGCGCGACCTGATCCAAAAGGCGAAGGCAAACAACGTCCCCAACGATAACATCGAGCGCATCATCAAAAAGGCGATGGGCAGCACCGGTGAGGACTACGAGGAGATCACCTACGAGGGCTACGGTCCCGGCGGTGTCGCCGTGATCGTGGAGACCACCACCGATAATCGCAACCGCACCGCGGGTAACGTGCGTTCTTACTTCAATAAATACCACGGCAATATGGGTACATCGGGCTGCGTGTCCTTCCTGTTTGAGGATAAGGGTGTGATCATCGTGAACAACGAGGATGGCGATATCGACGAGGATAAGCTGATGGAAACGGCGCTGGAAAGCGGAGCAGAGGATTTTGCCGCAGGCGATGGCGTGTTTGAGATCTACACCGTGGTGGACGATCTTTACGCCGTCAAGGAAGCGCTTGAGGGTGCTGGCTATCCCATTTTGTCTGCCGAAAAGGATAAGATCCCCTCTACCACCGTTGCACTTTCCGATGCGGACGATCTGAAATTTATGGGTCTGCTGATCGAAATGCTGGAAGAGGACGACGACGTGATGAACGTCTATCACAACTGGGAAAACTGCGACTGATCGTGCTCTTGATCGTTGAACGGAGGTAAATGATGACAAAGGTAATTCTGATCCGTCACGGCGAAAGCGAAGCAAATCAGCTCAGCACCCTTGCGGGCTTTTCTGATTATCAGCTGACCGAGCTTGGATTTGAGCAAGCGAAGCTGACGGCGGAGCATTTGAAAAACGAGCAGATCGATGCCATTTATTCAAGTGATCTGTTGCGCGCGATGAACACGGCAAAGCCCCATGCCGAGCAAAGAGAACTTTCGGTGGTGACATGCCCTGAGCTTCGCGAAACCTTTTGCGGTGATTGGGAAGGTGGCGTTCTCGCCGATTTGAGAGCAAAATATCCCGTCGAATATGCGCGTATGCGCGAAACATTGGACTTCACCCATCCCGGTGGAGAGAATTGGTGGGATAGCGGCGTGCGCTTTTACAAAAAGGCGTTGGAGATCGCGAAAGGAAATCCCGACCGAACCGTGCTGATCGTTGCCCACGGCGGCGTGATCCGCGTGTTTTGGTCGCTTGTGTGTGGCACACCCAAGGAGGTCGCGGCGCAAAAGCATCCGTACGCCACAAATGCCTCGTATTCGATCGTGAATTTTGACGGCGAGCGTTTCATTCCCGTTCAATATTCTATCGATTCGCATTTGCCCGAGGTGACGCATTTTACAATTTAAAAATGAGCAAAAGCACTCGCGATGACGGTTATACCGTGTGTCGTGGGTGCTTTTTTGCCCTAAAAATGGATGCTTTTTCCAAAAAAGTGTCTTTATTTGGCGTGCTTGCGTTTCTTTCGTTTTACACATATTAAATGTAATGAAATGAAAGGGGATCAAAATGAAAAATAGCACGAGACTTCTGTCGCACGTCATCGTTTTGGGGCTTGGCTCCGTTGTTTCAAAGCTGACCGTGTTTTTGATGATGCCCCTGTATACCGCTTGCCTCACACCTGCATCCTTTGGCACGGTCGATATTCTCATCAACACGGCAGTCTTGCTGTTGCCCTTTGTGTCGCTTAGCGCGCCCGAGGCGGTCTTTCGTTTTGCGGCTGGCGGTTATGAAGAGGGCGCTGTGCTGGCGGTAGGGAAGCGGCTGCTGCTTTGGGGCGGCTTTTTGCTGCTTGGCGTACTGCCGATCTTGGGATTTTTTGAGATTTTGCGCCCGTATCTGCTCTATCTTGCGCTTTACGTGATCTTTTCGGTGATCCACAGCTATGCGGCACATATTTTGCGCGCGCGAGGGCAATATGGGCTCTATACCGTTCAACAGGTCTTTTGCACGCTGCTCACGGTCTCATTGGCGTTTTTGTTCTTACCCGTGATGGGGCTGGGTGAGCGTGGGTATCTTGCGTCGATCTTTTTGGCGGATGCCATCACGGCGCTGATCCTTTGTGTTTATTTGAGTCGGGAAAAAGCGAAAAATCAGATGGATGCTTCACAGCTGCTGCGCCCTATGCTTCGATACGCCTTGCCCCTCATCCCTACCGCTACACTTTGGTGGGTGCTTTCGGTTTGTGATCATTATATTTTGCTTTTCTTTCACGGCGAAGAAGCGATCGGACTGTATGCGGCGGCAGGGAAGCTACCTGCGTTGCTCACCTTTGCGGCAAGCATTTTCTTGGAAGCGTGGCACTTTGCGGCGATCCGCGAAAAGGAAGAAAACAGGGGATTGCTTTTTGAAAAGATCTATGCTGCTTTTTTGCCTGCAATGATCCTTTTGGTTTTGATGCTGATCCTTGGCTCTGCGTTTCTCGTGCGGCATTTGTTTGCTTCCGATTTTGGCGAAGCCGCGCTTTACGTGCCGCTGCTCTCGGTGGCATCCTTGTTTTCGGCGCTTTCCTCCTTCCTTGGTAGTGTCTATCTTGTGAAGCTGAGATCGGGCGCGTCGCTTGCGACCGCGTTTGTGGGGGCAACGGTCAATATTGTGCTTGATCTTCTTTGGATCCCGTCGCAGGGAGCGATTGGGGCAATGGCGGCAACACTTGTTTCCTATATCACCGTCTTTTTGTGGCGCGCGGTGCATTGCCACCGTGTGATGCCATTTGCGCAGCACATCGGAAAGCTGACACTTTCCACGGTCGTTTTGCTTGTTGTTGCCTATCTTACAATGATCGGGCAAACAAGCGTTGCTTTGTGGCTCATTTTGCCGTCGATCCTGCCTTTCTTTCGCGAATTATACGATTCGGGGCGATATTTTTTACAATTTGGCAAAAGATTTTTGCATATTTCGACAAAAAAAGAGAAACGCTCTTGACAAGGTGTAAGTCTGTACCTTATAATGGTTTTATACCTATTATAAGGAGGTAACTATGAAAAAGAAGACAATTTTAAATCTTTGCATCTCGGCGCTTGCCCTGATCGCTGTTGTGATCCTGTCGATCACGCTGCGCAACAGCGGCGCTGACGAGGGGCCCTATTATGCCACGTTTATGGCATTGGTTCCGCCCATCATCGCGATCGGTCTTGCGCTGATGACCAAGGAGGTTTACAGCTCTTTGTTTGTCGGTGTGTTGGCAGGTGCCTTGTTTGCGGCTGATTTCAATCCTGTTAAGACGATGGATCATGCCGTTAGTGACGGTCTGATCACTGCTGTTTCGGATACCGCGGGCATTTTTGCCTTTTTGGTGATCCTTGGTGCTGTCGTCGTTCTGCTCAACAAGGCAGGTGGCTCCAAGGCGTTCGGAAAGTGGGCGCAAACACACGTGAAGACCCGTGTGGGAGCGATGCTTGCCACCTTTGCGCTTGGCGTTCTGATCTTTGTGGACGATTATTTCAACTGTCTGACGGTTGGCAGCGTTATGCGCCCCGTTTCGGATGCGCACAAGATCTCCCGTGCAAAGCTTGCTTACCTGATCGATGCGACCGCAGCTCCCATTTGTATGATTGCTCCCGTTTCCTCTTGGGCGGCGGCTGTTTCCGAATACGTTGCGGATGGAGAAGGCCTGTTCTACTTCATCAAGGCAATTCCTTATAACTTCTATTCGCTTCTTACCATCGTTTTCGTCATTGCCATCACCTTTATGGGCTTTGATTACGGCAAGATGTCCGGTGTGGAATTCAAGGCTATGAACGGCGATCTTGGTGCTGAGGACAGAGAAGAGAACGAAGAGCACGGCGAGAACGCTCACGCCCGTGTGCTGGATCTTGTGCTGCCGATCTGCGCTTTGATCGTATCCTGCATCGTTGCGCTGATGTACGTGGGTGAGTTTTTCACTGCGGGCAGCGATTATCAATGGGATCTGGTCGGCGCGTTCGGTAATACCGACGCTACCGTGGCTCTGCCTTGGGGCTCCTTGCTTGCGCTTGTGATCATCATCATTTACTTAATGGCACGCCGTCTGATCACCTTTAAGGAGTCTATGGAAGCGATCCCGAAGGGCTTTGTCGCGATGGTTCCCGCTATTTTGATCCTGACCTTGGCAACCGCCTTGAAGAACGTAACGGGTCTGCTTGGTTCTGACGTGTTCGTCGCAGAGCTGCTTGAAAATGCAGGCGCGCTCAAGCTTTTCCTGCCTGCTATCATTTTCCTGATCGCATGCCTGTTGGCGTTTGCCACGGGAACCTCTTGGGGTACGTTTGGTATTCTCATTCCCATCGTGCAGGCGGGTATCGGTCTTACTAGCGAGCTTGGCGTTATCGCTATGTCTGCTTGCCTTGCGGGCGCTGTTTGCGGCGACCACTGCTCGCCCATCTCCGACACGACCATTATGGCTTCTGCCGGCGCACAGTGCAACCACGTGGAGCACGTGTCCACCCAGCTGCCTTACGCCATCACCGTTGCCATCGTTTCCTTTGTATCCTACATCCTTGCGGGTGTGCTGCAGAACGTCGGCATTTATTGGTGGGTCAGCCTTCCCATTGCCATTGCTTTGATGATCGGCACGCTCTTTGGTATCAAATTTTACACCAAGCGCAAGGCAAATCAGGACAAGCCTGAAGCTGTTTACTAAAAAAGTTTAAAAAAGTTTGAAAAAAGGTATTGCATTTTAAAAAATATTGTGTTATAATACCATTTGTGTGTTTACACGGAATATAAGGGTGGTCCGCTGCGACGCTCTGCATGAACATCCGGATTTTAAGGAGGCCAAACATGAATTTAATGCAGGCTTTTACAAACGAGCAATTGAAGGAAGAGGTACCGGTTATTCGCATTGGTGACACCGTGCGCATCCACAACAAGATCGTTGAGGGTACCAAAGAAAGAATTCAGCTTTTCGAGGGCACCGTTATCGCCAAGCACGGCGGCGGCATCTCCGAAACCTTCACCGTAAGACGTGTTTCCTATGGTGTCGGTGTAGAGAAGACCTTCCCCCTCCACTCGCCCAACGTGGCAAAAGTTGATGTCGTTCGCGTTGCGAAGGTTCGCCGCGCTAAGCTTTACTA
>JAGALS010000032.1 GCA_017625065.1 Clostridia bacterium
CGGTCCCTATCTGTCGTGGGCGTTGGATATTTGAGAGGACTTGACCTTAGTACGAGAGGACCGGGTCGAACGTACCTCCGGTGCATCAGTTGTCCTGCCAAGGGCATAGCTGGGTAGCCGCGTACGGATGAGATAAACGCTGAAGGCATCTAAGCGTGAAACTCACCTCAAGATGAGATATCCCTCCAACTTCTAGTTGGTAAGGTCACTTGTAGACTACGAGTTTGATAGGTCGAAGGTGGAAGTGCAGTAATGTATGCAGCTGATCGATACTAATAGACCGAGGGCTTGAACTTTTTGATACCCTTACAATTCGGGTATCCTGTTCAAACAACCAATTTCTTGAGTTTCGCTCTACTCAACAAAACACTTTGTTCGGTTTCCAATGGGCATGTAACGAAAAGCACCGCAGGTATGCGGTGCTTTTTTGCATAAAAAAACAGTATAATTATCATAAATCAAGACCTTTTTTGTCTGTGGTGGATATGTTAAACTATAATTAGAGAATTTTGGCATCGAAAAGGAGGCGACTGATTTGAAGTATTGTCTTGCCGTTGATATCGGCGCATCCTCCGGACGGCACATTGTCGGTTGGATGGAGGACGGTGTTTTGCAGACCAAGGAGGTCTATCGTTTTTCCAACTGGGTCGGTGAGCAAAACGACCATCTTGTTTGGGATATTGACGGACTTTACCAAAGTGTTGTTGCGGGTATTGGTGAGGCGTTCAAGCTCTATCCGCAGATCGAAACCCTTTCCATTGATACCTGGGGCGTCGATTACGTGTTGCTGCAGGGCGACAAGGAGGTTTACCCTTGCTACGCATACCGCGATAGCCGCACCGAAGCCGTGATTCCCGAGGTGCACGAAAAAGTACCTTTTTCCACACTTTATCGGCATACGGGCTGCCAATTCCAGCCGTTTAATTCGATCTATCAGATCTATGACGATCTGAAAAAGGGAAGGCTGCAGGGCGTCACCGATATGCTGATGATCCCCGAGTACTTAATGTATAAGCTGACGGGCGTGAAGGCAAGGGAATACACCAACGCCACCACGATGGGGCTGATCAACGCCGAAAGCGGCGAATTTGATGCTGAGATCATCGATGCGCTTGGCTTCCCGAAGCATCTGTTCCCCAAGCTTTCCAAGCCTGGCACAGTGCTGGGAGAATTGCTTCCCGACATTGCCGCAAAGGTCGGCGGCAACTGCAAGGTCGTGCTTTGCGCAACACACGACACGGGCTCTGCCGTCGAGGGCATTCCGATGGAGGGTAATGCGCCCTACATTTCGTCGGGCACGTGGTCGCTGCTGGGCGTAAAAACGCCGAAGCCCATCACCGATGTGGGCAGTGAGGCGGCGAACTATTCCAACGAGGGCGGCGTCGGCTATAACCGCTATCAAAAGAATATTATGGGTATGTGGCTGGTCAATTCTTTGAAAAAAGAGCTTTGCCCCGATATGCCGTTCCCGGAGATCGACCGTCTTGCAAATGAGAGCAAGACCGAGGCGTTGGTGGATGCGAACCATCAGATGTTCCTTGCACCAAAGAGTATGAAAGAAGCATTTGATGCCGCAACGGGTGGCGTTTTGCAGGGAATTGGCGACTATTTCCGTTGCGCGTATTATTCGCTTGCTGTCAGCTACCGTAAGGCGCTTGACGAGCTGGAGAAAAACACAGGTCGCACCTACGACGCGCTTTATATCGTGGGCGGCGGCGCCAAAAACAAGGTGCTGAACCGCATGGCAGAGGGCATCACAGGCAAGAAGATCGTAGCGCTGCCCATCGAGGCAACTGCGCTTGGTAATTTAAAAATTCAATTGGAGGGAATCAAATGAGCTATACTGATGCAAAAAAGAAGTACGCCGCACTCGGCATTGACGTGGATGCCGCGATCGCGAAGCTGAAGACCGTTCCCGTTGCGCTGCACTGCTGGCAGGGCGATGACGTGGGCGGCTTTGACCAGAAGGAAAAGTCCCTGACGGGCGGTATTCAGACCACGGGTAACTATCCCGGCAAGGCAACCACCCCCGCAGAGCTGATGCAGGACATCGACAAGGTCGTGGCACTTGTGCCCGGCACGGTCAAGATGAATCTGCATGCCTCTTATGCCATTTTTGACGACGAGAACGGCGGTTGGGTAGACCGTGACAAGATCGAGCCCAAGCACTTTGCAAAGTGGGTGAAATTCTGCAAGGAGCGCGGCATGGGCTGCGACTTCAACCCCACCTTTTTCTCGCATCCGATGTGCGATCCTCTGACACTTTCCTCCCCTAACGAGGAGACCCGTAAATTCTGGATCGAGCACGGAAAGGCGTGTGTGCGTATTTCGCAGTACCTCGCCGACGAGCTGGGTATGCCCTGCGTGATGAATATTTGGGCAGGCGATGGTTATAAGGATATCCCCGCTGACCGTCTTGGCCCGCGCGTGCGCTACAAGGATTCCTTCGACCAGATCCTTTCCGAGCCCTTTGACAAGACCAAGGTCTTCCCCTGCGCCGAGAGCAAGGTGTTCGGCATTGGCGTTGAGAGCTACACCGTCGGCTCTGCCGAGTGGTGCCTGAAGTACGCCGCAAGCCGCGACGATTGCATCAGCTTGATGGATAACGGTCACTACCATCCCACCGAGGTTGTCAGCGACAAGATCTCCGCGGTGCTTGCTTACGATAAGCACATGGCGCTCCACGTCACGCGCGGCGTGCGCTGGGATAGCGACCACGTGGTGCTTTTTGACGATGAGACCAAGGAGATCGCAAAGGAGATCGTCCGTTGCGACGCGCTTGACCGCGTGTTCATCGCGCTCGACTACTTCGACGCGTCCATCAACCGCATCAGCGCTTGGGTAACGGGCTTCCGTAATCTGCAAAAGGCGCTCTTGTTCGCGCTGCTTCAGCCCAACGATATGCTGAAAAAGCTGCAGGACGAGGGCGATTTCACGCAGCTGATGGTCATGCAGGAGGAGCTCAAGACCTATCCCTTTGGCGAGATCTGGGACGAGTACTGCCGTTCCTGCGGCAAGCCGCTTGACGGCGAGTGGTACCCCGAGATCGCAAAATACGAAAAAGAAGTTCTCTCGAAGAGATAAGATAAAAAAAGACAGGCGGTGCCACGGCACCGCCTACGCTTTTGATAGCACAAACCCGTAGGGGACGACGTCCTCGGCGTCCCGCAAGTAAAAAAAGAGGTGCATCGCGCCTCTTTTTTTATTTATTCATTTCGGGTATGTCCGTGCGCTCCAAAAGATAATCGATTGACACGTTAAAGTAATCTGCAAAACGAATCAAAGTAGCATAATCGGCTTCGCGCTCACCTGTTTCATAGCGACTGATGCTATTTTGATTCATATTGAGATCCATCGCTAATTTTAATTGCGATATGCCACGCTTTTTGCGTAATTCCTTCAATCTCATACACGCCTCGACAAAATATTTTGAAAAACTCTTGATTTTATTATACCAATATGGTATTATTAAAATATCCCAAAACGGGATAAAAAAGGAGGATGTGTAAATGAACTATTCAAATGATTTGACAACGTGCAAAACTTGTGGAGGAACCATCTCAAAAAATGCAGGTGTTTGTCCCCATTGCGGCGCTCACGAACCGACCTGGTCACAAAATAAGAAGAGGGCTTTTTTAGTGTGTATTTTTTTGATTATTTTCATATCTTTTGTTGTTATTTTGATTTGTGTGTTGGGCGATAACGGAGCGGCACCGGAAAAAATAACACTTTCGGAGTTTAATCGAATACAAACAGGTATGAGCTATAGTGAAGTTTGCGAGATTATCGGGAGCAAAGGAGAGTTAATGTCAGCTGTTGATCTGGATATTGGATATGAATACGCAACCCAAATATACACCTGGTGGGGAAATGGATACGAGGGCTCGAATGCAAACATTACTTTTCAAGGCGGAAAGGTCGTTGCAAAGGCACAGATCGGATTGGAATAAGAGAGAAGGCCACGCGCTGCGTGGTCTTTTTTCATCTCCCCCTTGCCAAACTTCAAAAACTGTGATATACTAATATATAATTCAAAATCCAAGAGCAAAGAGGTGCTGTTCATGTCTGAATACAAGATCGAAACAAAATGCGTGCAGGGTGGCTACACCCCCGGCAACGGCGAGCCCCGTCAGATCCCGATCGTGCAAAGCACGACCTTCAAATACGCGACAAGCGAGGATATGGGTAAGCTGTTTGACCTGGAGGCATCCGGCTATTTCTACACCCGCTTGCAAAACCCCACCAATGATAGCGTCGCGGCAAAGATCTGCGACATGGAGGGGGGAACTGCCGCTATGCTGACAAGCTCGGGGCAGGCAGCAAATTTCTATGCCATTTTCAATATTGCGTCCTGCGGCGACCATATCGTTTCGTCCTCGTCGGTCTACGGTGGCACCTATAATCTGTTTGCCGTTACGATGAAGCGCATGGGTATCGACTTCACCTTCGTGTCGCCCGACGCCACCGAAGAGGAGCTGAACGCCGCGTTCCGCCCCAATACCAAGGCGCTTTTCGGCGAAACGATCGCAAATCCTGCCCTTACGGTGCTGGATATCGAGCTGTTTGCCAAGGTCGCGCACGCCCACGGCGTGCCGCTGATTATCGATAACACCTTTGCAACCCCCGTCAACTGCCGTCCCTTTGAGTGGGGCTGCGATATCGTGACGCACTCCACCACCAAATATATGGACGGTCACGGCGCGGCTGTTGGCGGCTGTATCGTGGATTCGGGTAAGTTCGATTGGACCAAATATCCCGAAAAGTTCGCGGGGCTTTGTACCCCCGACGAAAGCTACCACGGCGTGACGTATACCGAGCGCTTTGGGCTTGGCGGCGCGTTCATCACCAAGGCGACCGCGCAGCTCATGCGCGATTTCGGTTCGATCCAAGCGCCGCAGAACGCGTTTTTGCTTAACCTCGGTCTGGAAAGTTTGCACGTCCGTATGGCGCGCCACTGTGAAAACGGCCTTGCCGTTGCAAAATTCCTGCAAGCCGACGACCGTATCGCTTGGGTGACCTACCCCGGCCTTGAAGGCGATAAGTACTACGACCTTGCGAAAAAATATATGCCCAACGGCACCTGTGGCGTTGTCAGCTTCGGTGTAAAGGGCGGCAGAGCCGCGGCAGAGAAGTTCATGAAGGGACTCAAAATTGCCGCTATTGAAACGCACGTCGCCGACGCGCGCAGCTGCTGCCTGCATCCCGCAAGCGCCACGCACAGACAAATGAACGACGACGAGCTGATGGCTGCGGGTGTTTCGCCCGATCTTGTCAGATTTTCCTGCGGTATCGAGAACAGCGACGACCTGATCGCCGATATCAAGCAGGCGCTTGACGCGATTTAACAGAGCACTCTATATTTAGATTGCATTTTAAGGCCCCCTTGTGTAAAGGGGGCTCCCGCGTAGCGGGTGGGGGATTGTCCTAATATCTAACAATCCCTCCGCCTCGTTCCTCGGCACCTCCCTTTACACAAGGGAGGCAAAAGTAGTCACGGCGACCCCGCTATGGCTGCAATGGTTTGAAAAGAGGTGATATTATGCCCATTAAAATACCGAATCTTCTGCCCGCCACGCAGACGCTGCACGAGGAAAATATTTTCGTGATCACCGAAAACCGCGCGATCACACAGGATATCCGTCCCTTGCGCATCGTGATGCTGAA
>JAGALS010000033.1 GCA_017625065.1 Clostridia bacterium
ACAATAGCTTTTCTGCTTGGCGTTGCTTTTTGTGCTGTTATTAAGGATGTAACTCTGCGCACGAAAGCTATTGGTATCCTTTATAGATCCCACTATGGTTAACGTACAACCTGAAGTTTTTGGAAATTTGCGTAGCAAATCGATGGCGTTAAGCCATCGCGAAAACTTCATCTACTTCGCCAAAGGCGAAGTTGGATCCCGCTGCGGCTGACGCCTTGCGCTTTTGCTCGTTTACTTCGTTGTACCTCGCAAAAGTTCGACGCGGGCTTTCGCCCTTGCTCAGGATGACGCGCCAACTTGTAGGGACAGGCGTCCTCGACTGTCCGTTTAGCGAATATTGTGCAAGCACCGTAGGGACCGGCGTCCTCGTAAGGAGCGAAGCGACGGAATAGCGAGCCTGCGAGCGTCCGGTCCGCAATCCGCGACCAACAAACAAAAAGCTCCCCCAAAGGGGGAGCTTTCGTTTTATCCTAACAAGTTATCGATCATCCCAAGCACAGCGGGTGTCAGCTTGATGAGTAGAATCGCCAGCACAACGGTCAGTACGGCGGTCACTACAAGCCCCACAACGCCGTTCCCTTTTTTGTCAAAGCGGACCTCGGCGCGGTATTTCCCCTCCTCGGGGATGTAGAATCGCTCTTCCTCGGCGGCGCCTTCTTGCGTTTTGCCTGTTGCTTCGCTTTCGCTTTGGCTCGTGGACTCGTCCTTTGCTTCGCTTGTGCTTTGCTTTGCTGCGCGAAGCACCGTTTTTTTCAGTACCGCGTTGCGCCGCAGCTCAAAGCGGTACAGCGGATTTTTGTCAAGCCCAAGCTCCGTGAGCGTCTTTGCCGCATCGGGCGTGTGGGCTTTGGCTTGCAGGATCGCGCGGACGATATTGCCCGGCACCAGCTTTTGGTAAAGCATATACAGCGAAGCCAGCAAAATGCCGATGCAAAACGCCAGGATCACGTTCCGCAGCGTGTTGCGCGCGGCTGCGTTGAAGCTGAAATGAACGTATTCCCTTGCCTCGATCGTGAAAAACGAGGCAAGGGAAAGGGCTTGTACTGTCATATTACTTCTCCGGGCGGATCACGGTGCATCCCATATAGGGCTGCAGCGCCTCAGGAACGGTCACGGTGCCGTCCTCGTTCTGATAGTTCTCCAGAATCGCAGCAACGGTACGGCCGACGGCAACGCCCGAGCCGTTCAGCGTGTGCACAAGACGGGGCTTGTCCTTGGGGGTCTCGCGGTAGCGGATGTTCGCGCGGCGTGCCTGGTAATCCTCAAAGTCCGAGCAGGACGAGATCTCAACGTAACGGCCGTAAGAGGGCATCCAGACCTCGATATCATAGGTCATAGCGCTCGAAAATCCGAGGTCGCCCGTGGAGAGCTGTACCACGCGGTAAGGAAGGCCAAGACCCTGCAAAACGCGCTCTGCATCGTTTGTGAGCTTCTCCAGCTCGTCGTAAGAGGTCTCGGGCGTGGTGAATTTCACCAGCTCGACCTTGTTGAACTGGTGCTGACGGATGAGTCCGCGCGTATCTCTGCCGGCAGACCCTGCTTCGGCGCGGAAGCAAGCCGAATAAGCGCAGTAGGAAATGGGCAGATCGGCACCGTCCAGAATGTCGTCGCGGTGCATATTGGTGACGGGTACCTCTGCCGTGGGGATCAGGAAGCAGTCGTTGTTTGCCACGCGGAATGCATCCTCTTCAAATTTGGGCAGCTGACCCGTACCCTTCATCGAGTCGCGGTTGACCATAAAGGGCGGGAAGATCTCGGTATAGCCGTGATCGGTGTGGGTGTCAAGGTAATAGTTGATGACAGCGCGCTCCAGACGGGAGCCCATACCGCGGTAAACGTGGAAACGGGTGCCCGTGATCTTTGCGGCGGTGTCGGGGTCAAGGATCTTCAGATCCTTGCCGATATCCCAGTGTGCCTTGGGGTCAAAACCGAATTCTCGGGGCTCGCTCCAGCGGCGCAGCTCCTTGTTTTCGCTGTCATCCTTGCCAACGGGCACGGTTTCGTTGGGCATATTGGGGATCGAGAGCAGCAGCATCTGAATTTCGGCGTCGATCGCGTCGATCTTCTCGGTCTCTGCCTTAACGGTCTCGGAAAGAACCTTCATTTCGGCAAAAATGGGCGCAACGTCCTTGCCTTCCTTCTTGAAAAGCGGGATCTGCTTGGAAATTTTGTTTTGCTCCGCCTTTTTTGCCTCGGTATCGGCGATCAGCGCGCGGCGCTCGACGTCAAGCTCCAGCAAGCGGTCGATCTCGGCGCTGTAATCCTTTTGACGGGTGGCGAGACGCTCCTTGGCGTGCTCGGGGTTTTCTTTGATGCGTTTGATGTCTAACATAGTATCGCTTCCTTTCGATTATTGCTCGTCATCGAAAAAGCTCTTGCCGCACAGCAGTGTCAGCAGAACTTCCATATCCTGATCGTCGTCATAGAACAGCTCGATGGACTTTTTCTTGTCGTTTTGGGTGATCTTGACCTTGCGGCCGAGTGTTTCGCGTGTGCGGCGCTCCAGATCCTTCATCCACACTCTTGTCTGTGCGGCACCGTCGATCTCGGGCAGCTCGGGGGCGGGATCGATGTTTTCACGGCGGATCAGCGCCTCGACCTCGCGTACAGACAGTGATTTTGCCACGATACGGCGTGCAAGCACGGGGATCAGCTCCTCGTTTTTGAGTCCAAGCAGTGCACGGGCGTGACCTGCGCTCAGCTCGCCCTCGCGCAGAAGGTCAAGGACCTCCTCGGGCAGCTCCAGAAGGCGCAGGATATTGGTGATCGCGGGACGGGATTTGCCCACCTGCTGTGCGACCTGCTCCTGGGTCATATCAAAGCGATCCATCAGTGCCTGGTAAGCAAGCGCTTCTTCCACGACGTTCAGATCCTCGCGCTGTACGTTCTCGATCAGAGCGATCTGCGCGGTCTTCAGGTCGTCGCCGTCCAGTACGATCGCAGGGATCTCGGTGAGTCCTGCCATTTTTGCGGCGCGCCAACGGCGTTCACCTGCGATAATTTCATAATTTCCTTCAAAATTGGGGTTCTGGCGAACCAAAATGGGCTGAAGCACGCCGTATGCGGCGATAGAATCTGCAAGCGCCTCCAATGCCTCGCGCTCAAATTGCTTACGGGGCTGATCTGCGCGGGGCTCGATCTCCGAAATGCGCAGCGTGGTGTTTGCCCCTTCCTTCATACCTGTGATGTTGTCATCCAGGATCGCGTAAAAGTCTCTGCCAAGACCTCCGGCCTTTTTTGCCATGTTAATTCCTCCTTTTTCTTTATATGCGCGTGTTACACGCGATCCAGCAGCTCTTTGGCTGCTCGCAGGTATTCTTTCGAGCCCTGCGACAGTCTGTCGTGATAATAGACCGGAACACCGAAGCCCGGTGCTTCCGAAAGGCGCGGATTGCGTGATATTTTTGTTTCAAACACTCGATCGGGATAGTGCTTTTTCAGCTCCGCCAGCACATCCCTGGATAGAGCCAAACGTCCGTTGTGCATTGTGACAAGGATCCCGGCGATCGCAAGGCGCGGATTATAGCGCTTTTTCAGCTGTCCGATGGTGGTCATCAGCTGCACAAGCCCCTCCAGAGCGAAAAATTCGCATTGCATAGGGATGATAACGCAGTCGCACGCGACCATTGCGTTGACGGTCAGCATCCCGAGCGAGGGCGGACAATCCAACACGATGAAATCGTAATCATCGCGCACGGTGGATAATGCTCTTCTCAAATGCGCCTCCGCATCGTCCTTTTCGATCAGATCGAATTCGGTTGCCGCCAGCATAATGTTGGCGGGGAGCAGATCAAGCCCCTCGAATTCGGTGTGAATGATGGCGCTGTCGGGTCGGCAACCGCCGATCAGAAGATCCGCCACCGAAAAACGAAGCGATTTTTTTGAGATGCCAAGGCTGCTCGTGGCACTTCCCTGTGGATCAAGGTCGACCAGCAGGACTTTTTTGTTCAGCAAACCAAGCGATGCCGCGAGATTGACGGCCGACGTTGTTTTGCCAACGCCGCCCTTTTGGTTTGCCAGCGCAATGATCTTTCCCATGGGTGTCCTCCTGCTGATTTCTGTATGGATATTATACCATCTACCGCAACATTTTGCAACAGGAATTTAAAGAAAAAAGAAAAAAGTTTTTAAAGGAAGAAAAATGGCGAGAAGGACGTACCTCTGCGAAAACAAGAGTGCAATGGGTTAAATCGGGGTTTTGGAATACAAATTGGCGTTTTTGATGTTGTTTCACGTGGAACGTTCGTCAAAATGAGGAATGTGTTCCACGTGAAACCACGGTGAGGCTGCGACGGATTGTTTCACGTGAAACAACACGGCGAAAACGCAACCAACTGTTTCACGTGAAACGCCTCTAGGCTTTGGCGCGATGTTCCACGCGAAACGCCTCTAGGCTTTGGCGCGATGTTCCACGCGAAACGCCTCTAGGCTTTGGCGCGATGTTTCACGTGAAACACCTCTAGACTTTGGCGTAATGTTCCACGTGAAACGCAAATTCAGTCAAAAATAAATGTTTCACGTGAAACCAAGCGCGGCTACAATTCAAAACGCGCCAAAAGCCGCAAAAAGCGTTGTAGAAGCGCGCTTAGTGCTTCGGACGCTTGTTCCTGCCCGCAGCACCTTGTATACCTCTCAAAGGGCTAAAATTAGGCGTTCTTAGGGATCTCGATGACGATCCGCACACCGTCCGCACTCTCCTCGCGCATACAAGAGACCGTTGCACCCGTTTTACGGAAAATGGATAGTGTTCGCTCGATGGAATTGTAAAGCGGTGTAAGGTCCGGGATGGCAAATTTGCGCGGAATACATCCCTTGGGCGGCGTTTGCGGGCTTAAAACGGTGAAAAAGGCGTCATTCTGCACCCCCTCGCCTCTGTTTTGCGGTATTTCCCTGCCCTGCTTTTCATCACCGCTTGCAAGCGCTTCCCTTTCTGTTTTCCTTTTGTTTGATGCTGCGTCCAGCAATTTCTCGATCAGATCCTCGGTTGCGGCCACGTTTAGGCGCTCCTCGCGAATCTTATGTAGGGCAAAAGCCCGCATTTTGGGCTCTTTCAGGCGCAAAACAGACCTTGCGTGGCGCTCGGTCAAGCCGTATGACAGGATCGCGCGCTGTTCCTCGTGCGAAAGCCCGAGTAACCGGAGCTTGTTGGCGATGGACGATTGCGAAACGCCCAGCTTTTGGGCAATTTCAGCTTGTGTCATTGAAAAATCCTGCATTAATAGACGAAATCCTGCCGCTTGCTCGAACATATTCATCTCTTTTCCACGCAAATGCTCCAAAATTCCCGTGATCGCGTGGCTTTTGTCGTCCTGCGGGAGCAGAAAACACGGAACCTTGGCAACACCCGCTAGGATTGCGGCGCGAAGCCTTTTCTCTCCATCGACAAGCTCATATCCCCCGAATTCTTGCCCTTCTCCGCGCTTTTTGACCGAAAGCGGCTTGATAATACCGTATTTTTTGATGGATTCGGCAAGACGGATGATTGCATTGGTGTCGTGTCCGCTTTTTCTCGCCGTTTTGCTTTGGATTTGCTCCGGACGAAGGAAAAGCTGCCCTTGATCGTGCTCCTGCGCGTAAGTTTGCCTTATTTTTGTGTAAAAATCTTGCATTTTGAACCTCCTTTGCTTACCTCTCATTGTAACACGTGAAATGCGGGAAAAATGTCGCAAGAAAATGGTAAAAAATGGAAAATATGCACAAAAATGGAAGAAAATGGGTAAACTAGGGCGCGATCTGCGGATGTGTGCCGGAAAATGACGACAAAAAGCTCCCCGTCGGATCTTTTGACAAGATCTGCGCAGGGAGCTTTGCGAAACGATGCTTTTGTGAAAGGTGAAGGGCGGGAGCGGGATCAAAGCGGCTTCTTCAGGATCCGAGCCCACTGACGGGGGAATTCGGTTGGAGTGGGCTTCACCTTCTTGATCTCGATCAGATAACGCGTGTCTTCCTCGGTCTGTGAGCGAAGTGTGATCGCGTGCAGCTCTGCGACCTCTCCGCCCAGCTTTTTGATGCCGTTTGTTGCCTCCTTCAGCTCCTCCTCGCCCTTTTTTCCCTTCATTGCAAGGAACGTGCCGCCAATGCGCACAAAGGGCAGGCAAAGCTCGGAAAGCGCGGGCAAAGAGGCGACGGCACGGGCGGTACAGACGTCAAACTGCTCTCGATAGCTGCTTTTACCGGCTTCCTCGGCTCTTGCGGTCACAGCGCTCAGATTTTCGCAATTTAAGAGCTCTGCGGTCTGTTTTACGTACTGAATGCGCTTTTCTGTGCTATCCAAGGCCAAAATCGAGAGATCAGGGCGGCAAATGGCCAAAGGGAGGCAGGGAAAGCCCGCGCCGCAGCCAATGTCGGCAATTTTGGCGTTTTTCGGCAAAAAACGCGCCGCGGTAAGGGAATCCGCGTAATGAAGCAGAACGATCGCGGCGGGGTCCTTTATGGCGGTCAGGTTCATATATTCGTTCACCGCAAGCATGCGCTCGGTGAGCTCGTAGAACCTCCTTGACTCGTCGATTCCGACGAGGTCTGAAAATCCATTTAGTGCCATAACGGTATTAGTTATCGCACAAAACTCATCAAATTCGATCATTGCAAAAACTCCTTTGAAAGTTGTCTGTTTATATGAAAAAAAGCAGCGCTTTTGAGGCGCGTTGCACGATGTTATTCCTGTGATTTTAAGGTGCGCGGGAAGGCGCGGGAGAAGAAAGGTTGCATTCCCTTGAGGGAATGCAGTCGTGCGCGCTAAAAAACGTGTTTTTTAACAAAAAAGGCGGAAATCTATATAAAAGCGCGAGATGCGCGTAAAACGTCAAAAAAGGGCGGAATTGCGGCTTGGAAGCTGTTCCCCGAGCCAAGGGCTACGCGAGGGACGCCGCGGCGCCGTGCGGCGATAAAACGCGGTGTGGTGCACTTGCGTGAGGATAGGAGGATCTCTGTTTGCCAGGTGGCACAGCGCTCGCGCAAGAAACATGGTGAGCTGTGCATCGAGCGACATTGCGATCGCGCGCGGATGAGTGAGCAAGTACGCGATAATGCGTGCGCGAACACGCGAAGTGGCGATGGTGCGTGCGTGAAAAACGGTGCGCGACGTCGAACCGGTGAGAGGATGCGAAATGCCGCATGAGCGCGCCCTCAAAGCGGATCGAAATGACGTATACTCAGGTAAAAATTGGTAAATCGGGTTGAAATTCGCGCAGTGCCGAAGCGGTTTTTGCGGTTGATGGCTCGGAAATGCGGTCAAAAAGGAAAATAATGGAAATTGAGTGAGGCTTGAAAGCGCCTCGCTGATTTTTTGAAGGGCAAGTGCGCGGCCAAATTGAATAAAAAAGGAAAAATATGGTAATTAAGATAAGAGCCAAAGAAGATCCGGATGAATTTTCAGGAAAGCGCTTGAGAAAAACCAAGGAAAAGGAAGAATATGGTAATTCTAGCGAGGATAAATCAAAATTCTTGTCCGGCAAAGCCGATTCTGTTTGCGGTCGGGAGCTGCGTCGCGTTGGTGCAAGGGATCTTGCTCGATTACGGAGAAAACGCGCTGCGGTCGGGAGCTTTCGTCCGATCGCACAGAGAAAGCGCAAGCCGCACCGCGAAAAGCCCTGTGTGCGGCGAAAATCGCGTTATAATGGGGAGTTCGAGGGGATCTGCAGGGAAATTACCCATAAAAGCCACAAATGGGATGAAAAAGCCTCAAATGAGTCGTAAAAGCTCCAGACGAGCCGTGAAAGCTCCAAACGAGCCGTGAAAGCCCCCAAATGGGACGGATAAGCCGAAAACAAGGCTGTAGATGGAGAAATCAGGTTCGGAACGCTTAAAACGCCCGTTTTGGCCCCGAAATGCCTCAAAAACGTGCGTTTCAGGCAGTCCGCGGTAAAACCCAGCGCTACGGAGCGCAAACGGCCAAAAACAGCGAAAAGAGGCGTTATGGAGTGTAAATGGCTCAAAAAAGCTCAAAAAAGCTCAAAAAAGGCTCAAAAAGGCGTGAAACAAGCGAAAACGTGCCGAAAGCGGCTTTGTACCGCCAAAGAGGCGAAAAACGGTTAGATCACCGTAAAATCACAGCCAAAGGGCTTGGAAACGCGTAAAATGGGTGTTTTGCCGTAAATTAAGGCTTTTTGTTTCAAAAATGGCACCAAACAAGGCAAAAAGTGCCCAAACGGTATGAGAAAAGCTGAAAAACGCGGAAAAAGGCTTAAAACGAATTAGTGCCATAACGGTATGAGAAAACGACGTTTTTGCCTCATTTTTTGGCTGTTTTTTTGGGCATTTTTGTATCGCTTGCTTCAATGAAGCCCCAAATAGATCAAAAGCACCGAAATATCGGCGGGAGAGACCCCACTGATGCGTGAAGCCTGCCCAATCGTGGCGGGACGTCGCTCGGACAGCTTTTGCGCTGCCTCAATTCGCAGTCCTGCGATCTTCTTGTAGTCAAGTGTGCTTGGTAGCTCCCTTGACTCCAATTTGATTTGTCGTAAAACTTCACCCGTCTGCCGACTAATGTACCCTTCATACTTGATTTGAACCTCTACAGATTGTGTTTCTGCGCGGGTGAGAAGGGGGCGGCTTGGATCAAGCTCTGTAAGCGCATCATAGGTGATGCCGGGGCGGCGCAGCAGGTCTGCAAGCGAAGCGCCCGTTGCAAGCGGTGTTGATTCGTGCTTCAAAAGAAAGGGGTTAGCGCGCTCGGGCGAGAGGTGTGTGTCCGAAAGTCGCTTTTTTTCGGCTTCGATGCGGGCTTGCTTGGCTTCAAACGCGGCGAAGCGCTCCTTGTCGATCAGACCCACGCGGAAGCCGAGGGGGGTGAGGCGCTCGTCTGCGTTATCCTGACGGAGCAAAAGGCGGTATTCGGAGCGCGAGGTCATCATACGGTAGGGCTCGTTGGTGCCCTTGGTGATCAGGTCGTCGACCAGGGTGCCGATGTAGGAGCCCGAGCGCGGAAGCATCAGCGGCTCCTCGTTTTTGGCGGCGAGGGCTGCGTTGATGCCCGCAAGCAGTCCTTGCGCGGCGGCTTCCTCGTATCCCGAGGTGCCGTTGAACTGTCCCGCACCGTAAAGTCCTTTGATCTCGCGGAACTCAAGTGTTGCCGTGAGCTGGGTCGGGTCGCAGCAATCGTATTCAATGGCGTAGGCATAGCGCATAATTTCGGCGTTTTCCATACCGGGGAGCGACGAAAGCATCACTTTTTGCACGTCGGTTGGCATCGAGGTGGAAAAGCCCTGCAGATACAGCTCCTCGGTGTTGTCGCCAAGCGGCTCCAAAAACAGCTGATGGCGCTCTTTGTCGGCAAAACGCACCACCTTATCCTCGATCGAGGGGCAATAGCGCGGCCCCGTGCCGTGAATGTGACCGCCGTACATGGCGGAACGGTGCAGATTTTCTCGGATGATGCGGTGTGTTTCGCTGTTTGTATACAGAATGTGGCAGGGGATCTGATCGACACCTTGCATATAGTTCTCGTCGGTGTAATAGGAGAAGGGAAGCGGACTGTCCTCACCCGGTTGCGGCTCAAGTGCCGAAAAATCGACCGAGCGGCGGTTGATGCGCGCGGGCGTTCCGGTCTTGAAGCGCATCAAGCGGATGCCGAGTGCCGAAAGCGATGCCGAAAGACCCTTTGAGGGCAAAAAGCCGTCGGGGCCGCTGGAAAGCGAGGTCGAACCGACAAAAATACGGCTTTCGAGGTAGGTTCCCGCCGCCACGATGGCATAGTGGCAGGCAAATTCCTCGCCAAGGGCGGTGCGAACACCCGTGACCGCGCCGTTTTCGGTGAGGATGTCGGTGATCTCGGCTTGGATCAGGCGTAGGTTCGGGGTTTGCTCCAGCACCGATTTCATATAAGTATGGTAGCGCTTGCGGTCGGCTTGCACGCGCTTGGAGTGAACGGCGGCGCCCTTGCCGAGGTTCAGTGTGCGGGACTGCAACGTGACCGCATCCGCGGCGCGACCCATTTCGCCGCCGAGGGCATCGATCTCGTAAACAAGATGACCCTTGGCGGTGCCGCCGATCGAGGGGTTGCAGGGGAGGTTGGCGACCGATTCCATGGACATCGTGAACAAAATGGTATCTACGCCCATACGCGCGGCGGCGAGCGCCGCCTCGATACCCGCGTGGCCTGCGCCGATGACGGCAACGGTGGTGGAACTGTGCATAAGTGTCTCCTTTTTTTGGGTGAAAATGTAAAAAAGTGGCATAACGGTATGAGAAAACGAGGTTTTTGCGAAAAATGCGCGACTTGGAAAAATGGGGGAGCGGTATGCATATTTTGTGCACGGTCAGACGATCTTGTACAACGTTTTTTGCTATAAGATCTATTATATCACAATTTCTGCGGATTGTAAATCATAAATATGAGGAGTGCTGTAAAAGCGGGATGCTTGCGCTTTTTCTTGGCACGAGTGTGAGCATTGGGAACAAAACACCCCTTGACGCGATCCGAATCGGTCGCATCAGGGGGTGCTTGACGAAATTTTGATGTTTTTTTGGGGGGTTACGCCTTGATCAGCTTCTCCTTGCCGTTCCAGCGCACAAGCACCTCGACGGGCTTGTTGGACTTCACGGTGATCACGGGCTCCTCGTCAGCCGAGGCGCGTTGCTCGCACACGAGGTCGATCGTGTGGTCGCTGCCGAAGGGATATTGCAAAATGCCGTGACGCTCGGTGCGGTTAACGTGCCAGACGATGCGATTTTCGCGCACGTGTGCCTGAATTCCGAGCACGTATTCAAAAAATACCGAAATCGGGGCAAGTCCCGTCCATCCGACGAAGTTGGGCTGGGAGGAGCTGCCGCGCGACACGAAATCGGGTGCGTAGTTTTCCCAGACCGTGCCTGTTTCGTTGTAGACCGACACCACGTTGCGAAGGAACTTGTCGCCGATCTCATAGGCGAGGTCATGATAGCCATTGGCGGTCAGACCCGCAAGCACCATATAGGTGGTGGGTGCCCAGACACTGCCCTTCCAATATCTGCCGCGCGGAACGTATACGGGGTGATCGGCGGAAAGGGAGGGAACGGCGTTCACGCGGTTGAATTCATTCTCGTTGGAAAGGTGCGCGACAAAGCGGTCGATGCGGTCCTTCGGCACGATTTTTGCGATCAAGGTCCAGAAAGCACCGACGTGCTTGACCATATTGAGCTCGCCGTTTTTCCACAGATCGTAGTAAAAGCCTGTTTCCTCGTCCCAAAGGGTGTCATTGAGGAGCTTCGAGAGGTGCTCTCGCTCCTCGACGAGGTCGCTGACGTCGTCGAGCTGCAAGACCTCGTTCATTTTGATCAGCAGATCGCAGTTAAAGAGCTGCTGCGCGCAGGTGTCCAGCCACACCATATGACCGTGCGAGAAATAGATGTGATAGCCCGGCTGCAAGCGCGGGACGTTATCCATACCGCAGCCCCAACCGCTGGAAAAATATGCACCATTCGGCCAGGTTCTGTTTCGTCTGAACCAGATGTGATAAGCGCGCAAGGGGTAGTAGACCTTGCGGAGGCGCTCGATGTCGCCGAAGTTTTCGAAATAGCTCCACTCGCTCCAGATCATAATATTGGGACCCGTGGAGGAGGGGTCGTAGTGCGAAAATCTGCCAATGCCCGTGTTCTCGGTAAACTCGCGGCAGATGAAGCCGTCCTTGTACTGCTGCGCGTAGAAGTTATCCAACGTCTTCTGGAAGGGGAAGAGGCGGTTCGCGTACTTGGTGAACATCATAATAAAGGAGGAATCCCACATAAAGAAGCCGTCAAAGAAGGCGGTTTTGATAAAGCTGCTGACGAAACGGGGATTGACGTCGGGGCCGCCGATGTTGCCGAAGGCGGTCCTCCACGTGTAGTCATAGCAGTTGATGTAATCCTCGTGTCCGTCGAAGATGGGTTTGGGCAAACGGTCACGAATTTCCTCATACGTGGGGGCGTAATCTGCCTTTTTCTCTGCATTGATGAAAACGTTTTTCTCCACGTAGGGGTTGTTCTCATAGGTCTCGTAGGCCATTTTTTGTTCCTGCAGATAGCGTTCCATAGTGATCTCCTTTGCGTTTTGTGAGGCGTTATGCCTTGATCAGCTTTTCCTTGCCGTTCCAGATGACAAGCACCTCGACGGGGTTGCTCGATTTGACGGAGATCTGCGGCTCTTCGTCAGCCGAGGCGCGCTGCTCGCACACGAGGTCGATCGTGTGATCGTTTCCGAAGGGGTACTGCAAAATGCCGTGGCGCTCGGTGCGGTTCAGGTGCCAGACGATGCGATTTTCGCTAACGTGTGCCTGAATACCGAGCACGTATTCAAAAAATACCGAAATTGGGGCAAGTCCTGTCCAGCCCACAAAGTTGGGTTGAGAGTAATTGCCGCGCTCGGCAAAGTCGGGCGCGTAGTTTTCCCAAAGTGTTCCTGTCTCGTTGTAGACAGACACGACGTTTTTCAGGAATTTGCAACCAAGCTCATAAGCAAGATCGTGGTAGCCGTTGGCGGTGAGCCCTGCAAAAACCATATAAGTGGTGGGCGCCCAGGAGCTGCCGCGCCAATACCGCCCTTGCGGAGTGTAGAGCGGGTGGTCGGCGGAAAGGGAAGGAACAACGTTTTTGCGGTTGAACTCATTGGGATTGGAAAGGTGCGCGACAAAGCGGTCGAGGCGGTCCCTCGGGACGACCTTCGCGATCAGTGTCCAAAAAGCACCGACGTGCTTGACCATATTCAGCTCGCCGTTTTTCCACTGATCATAGTAAAATCCCGTTTTCTCATCCCAAAGGGTGTCGTTGATCAGACCCGATAGCTTTTCACGCTCCTCGACAAGGTCGCTGACGTCGTCAATTTGCAACACGTTATTCATTTTAATCAGCATATCGCAGTTGAGCAGCTGTTGCGCACAGGTGTCAAGCCAGACCATATGACCGTGAGAGAAGGCCTCGTTGTAACCGGGCTGCAGGCGGGGAATATTATCCATTCCGCAGCCCCATCCGCTGGAAAAATAACTGCCGTCGCGCCACGTTCTGTTTTTTCTGAGCCATACGTGGAAGGCGCGCAAGGGACCGTAGACCTTTTTTAAGCGCTCAACGTCACCGAAATTTTCATAGTAATTCCATTCTGCCCACGCCATAATGTTGGGACCGGTCGAGGAGGGATCGTGGCGGGTGAATCTGCCAATACCGGTGTCTTCCGCAATTTCGCGGCAAATGAAGCCGTCCGGATATTGCAGAGCGTAGAGATTATCTAACGTTTTGATAAAGGGGAAGGAGCGGTTTGCATACTTGGCGTACATTTGAATGAAGGAGGAATCCCACATAAAAAGACACCCGTTGAACGCCGTTTTTATAAAATTGCTGACGAAAAGCTCGTTGACCGACGCGGGCGCGATGTTACCGAAGGCGGTTTTCCACGCGTAATCATAGCATTTGATATAGTCCTCATGTCCGTCAAAAATGGGCTTTGGCAGACGGTCACGGATCTCTTCGTAGGTCGGGATCCTCTCTTTCTCTTGCTCCATACCGATAAAAGGGTTTTGGGCAACGTAGCGGGTTTTGTCAAAGGTCTTATAGGCGAGATTTCGCTGATGCATATAGCGCTCCATAGTTTTGTCTCCTTTTCGCAAAAAATAGATAACGTATCGGCGTTTTTGCTGCTTTTTGTAAAAAAGGGTGGCTGTCTATGCTTGAAAGACAGTCGCCATCGTGTTATCTGCTGACTTTCGTTACAACAGTAGCAGCTTGGTTATAGAAGCGGCAGGTCTTCAGCGCGCCTGCGGTCGCCTCAAAGTAGAAGATCGCGCGGCTCTTCTTACCCGTCTTCTCGTCCTCAAGCTCGAACAGCATAAAGTAGATGTCGGGGGCAGACATCGAGGAAACTGCGGAGAACTCCTTTTCGGGCTGATAGGCAGTTGCCTTTGCGGAATACACGTCGCCGTCAAGGGGTGCGATCAGGCTGGCATCGCGCAGTCTCATCTTCATGACCTCGCGGCGGGAGCGACCGCCGTAGATCTTGGAGAAGGTCAGCTCGCCCGACATAATGGAATACTCATATTCCAGCGAAACGTAGCGCCAGGTGAAGAAAATGATGATCCAAAGGGTGATAGGTACCAGCGCGTACAGCGGGATCATAGCCGGTAAGGCAAGGTAAATGATCACGGCAATGGCGGCTGCATACAGGATGTAAAGGCAGACCATACCAATGCGCGCAAGCTTCCATTTACCTTCCTTGGCTTGTTCAACGGCAAATTCGAAGGAATTAAAGTCACTCATATCAATTCTCCCTAACATTAATTTCATTCAGTATAGCACAAGGCAAAAAAAATGTCAATTATTTCGGTGGTTTTTTGCAAAAAAAAGAAAATCAGCGCCTCTCCCCTCTTGATATTTGGCGCATTTTTTAGTATAATGTCAGTATATAATATGAATGAAGGAGTTTTGTTATGAAAGCAGTTGTGACCGTAACGGGAAAAGACAGTGTAGGTATTATCGCCAGTGTCAGTGCGCTTTGCGCTGAGTATAACGGCAACATCATCGACATCACCCAAAGTGTTTTGTCGGAGTATTTTGCCATGATCATGCTGGTGGAGATCGATCAGCTGAAGATCCCCTTTGCCGACTTTGCCGATAAGCTCGCCGCGGCGGGTAAGGAAAAGGGACTTGATATCCGCGCTATGCACGAGGATATCTTCAACACCATGCATCACGTTTGAGGGTAGAAAAAATGCTGAACGTAACCGATATTTTGGAAACGATAGGGATGATCCGAGAGGAAAATCTCGACATCCGTACCATCACGATGGGCATCTCGCTGCTCGACTGCGTGAGCGAGGACGAGGATCGCCTGTGTCAGAAGATCTACGATAAGATCACCCGCAAGGCAGAGCACCTTGTCGAAACGGGCTGGGAGATCGAAAAGAAATACGGCATTCCGATCGTCAATAAGCGCGTTTCGGTCACGCCTGTGTCGCTGGTCGGCGGAAACATCGCCCCCAGCGGGTATCTGAAGATCGCGCACACCCTGCAGCGCGCGGCAGAAGCGCTTGGCATCAACTTCATCGGCGGCTATTCCGCGCTGGTGCATAAGGGGATGACCCAGGGTGAAAAGAACCTGATCTCCGTGATCCCCGAAGCACTTGCCGAGACGCAGCTTGTCTGCTCGTCGGTCAACGTCGCCAGCACCAAGGCGGGTATCAATATGGACGCGATCCGTATGATGGGCTCCGCCATCAAGCGCGCGGCGTACCTCACAAGAGATAACAATTCCATCGGCTGTGCCAAGCTCGTGGTATTCGCGAACGTTCCCGAGGACAACCCCTTTATGGCGGGCGCCTTCCACGGCGTGGGCGAGCCCGATTCGGTGATCAACGTGGGTGTTTCGGGCCCCGGCGTTGTCGCCGCCGCCATCAAGCGCGCGGGCGATTGCGACCTCTCGGAGCTTGCGGACGTCATCAAAAAGACCGCGTTTAAGATCACACGTGTGGGACAATTGGTGGCAAGCGAGGCCGCCCAGCGCCTGGACACGCCCTTTGGTATCATCGACCTTTCGCTTGCGCCCACCCCCGCTGTCGGCGACTCGGTGGCGCACATTCTGGAGGAGATGGGCCTTGAGTCCTGCGGCGGCTACGGCACGACCGCGGCGCTGGCGATGCTCAACGACGCCGTGAAAAAGGGCGGCGTGATGGCATCCTCTCACGTGGGCGGCCTTTCGGGCGCGTTCATTCCCGTTTCCGAGGACGCGGGTATGATCGCCGCTGTCGAGCGCGGCGCTCTGACACTGGAAAAGCTGGAGGCGATGACCGCCGTTTGCTCGGTGGGTCTTGATATGATCGCCATTCCCGGGGACGTTAGCGAGGACGTGATCTGCGGCATCATTGCCGACGAGATCTCGATCGGTGTGGCAAACACCAAGACGACGGCGGTGCGCGTAATCCCCGCTTATGGCAAAAAGTGCGGGGACGTGGTGAATTTTGGCGGTCTTTTGGGCTATTCGCCCATTATGGACGTGAAGCCCTACTCCCCCGCGAGGTTCGTCGCGCGCGGCGGCCGCATTCCTGCGCCCATCCACAGTTTGAAGAACTGATCGCGGCGCTTTTGCGTTGGAGCTGTTATGAAGGCAGGAATCAAAAAACATATCATCAATATCGTGATGCCCAGCGTGGTGCTTTCGATGCTGGTGGGTGCGATCACGGGGGCGATCGTTTTTGCCTTCCGCGTGATCACCGAGCAGATCATTGTGATCTCGCACGGTGTCTATACCTTTGCCGGAGAGCATCCGTGGGCGATCCCGATCGTGGGGGCAGGCGCGTTGGCGGTGGCATTTCTGGTGTCGCTTTGCCTTGTGTACTCCCCCCACTCCAGAGGCGGCGGCATCCCGACCGCCGTTGCGCTGATGCGAGGGCTGATCACCTTCCATTGGCTGCGAAACATCATTTTTGTCTTTACGTCTGCGCTTTTTTCGTACCTTTGCGGCATTCCGCTGGGCAACGATGAAGGCCCCGCCGTGCAGATGGGCACCGCCGTTGGCAGCGGCACCAGCCGCTTGACGCGGCACCGTGGCTGGGAGCGCTATCTGATGACGGGAGGTGCTACCGCGGGCTTTGCGACGGCGACCTGCGCGCCGATCGCGGCGGTGATGTTCGGCCTTGAGGAGGCGCACCGCCGTATCACGCCGCTTTTGCTGATCTCCTCGATCACAAGCGTGCTGTCGGGTATGGTCACGCTCCGCTTTTTCTGCTTCGTGACGGGAAAGCCCGAACTGACGTCGCTGTTTCACTTCCGCCTTACCGAGGTGCTGCCGCTTGAGAAGCTTTGGGTGGCGATGCTGCTCGGCGTGCTGTGCGGCATCGGGGCATACCTGTTTGCGAAATTGACACTGAAAATCCGTACCGTATTGCACAAAACGCTCAAAGGACTGCATCCGTTCTTCAAGGTCGCGCCTGTTTTCTTGCTGGTGGCGATCGTCGGCTGCTTCTTTTATGAGTCGATCGGCACGGGTCACCATCTGATCGAATCGCTGGTCGAGCACCGTATGGTCTGGTACCTTGCGCTCGCGCTCCTTCTGGTGCGCGCGCTGCTTGTCATTCTTTCCAACGACGTGGGCGCGACGGGCGGACTTTTTACCCCGCTTCTTGTTTTCGGCGCGCTGATCGGCTCGATGAGCGCCGAGGCGCTGATCGCGATGGGCGCCCTTGACGAAGCATATTTCCCATTGCTTGTCGTCATCGGAATGTCCTCGTTCTTCTCGGCTTCCGTGCGTACGCCCCTGACGGCGGCGATCTTCGCCGTGGAGGTCTTTTCGGGGCTGCAGAACCTGCTGCCGATCCTTGTGGCGATCCTGGTTTCCTATATGATCGTTGAGGTCATTGGCGTGACCTCGATCAACGAGATCGCGATGGAGCGCGTGATCCACCAAGAGCACAAGGGCAAGCGCCGCAAGACGGTCGATGTGTCGCTGACCGCGCTGCCCGGCTCGTTTGCCATTGGCAAGGAGCCGCGTGACATCCTCTGGCCCGCCTTTTGCCACGTGCTGTCGGTCCTGGAGGACGAGCACGACGAGCGCGATTCCTATGAGGGCGGTGTCATTCACGAAAACAACATTCTGCGTTTGAATTTCACCACCTACGATGCGGACGCCACCGCTGCCGAGCTTTGCGCGATCCTTGGCGATCAGCCGATCTACGAAAACGCGCACATCGAAACCGATGCCGAGGGGATGAAGCTCTCCGAGCGACTTCCCGTGCGGCAAAGAGGCGAAACGAAGGAAAATAAGCGAACGTAACGGTTTTTTGGATACGTTATGCCGTTTTTTGAACAAATTGCGCCATTATAACACGCTTTTCAAACAACAGACCGCCCGTTCGGGCGGTCTGTTCGTTTTTGGGATGCAGTTTCCCCAATCAATAAACGAATAGCGCAATTTTTTTGATCTTGCATTTCACCTGTAGGGACGGGCGTCACCCTGAGCGAAGCATGAACTCGCCTTCGGCGAGTAACGGGAGTTTTTGCGGCGGCTGAACACCGCCGATTTGCAAAGCAAATTACCAAAAACTCTGTGTCCGGATCTCTGCGTCACCCTGAGCGCAGTGTGGAGATGCGATAAAAGAATAGCGCAGGAAAGAAGCGACCCACACGCAGTCGAATTTTTGTTTTGCGTGGTAGCAAAACAAAAACGCGAGCCTTTTTGGGCGAGCGGGGTCTCGCACGGAGCTTTGATGGCTTTTGTAGCAAATGTAACTTTGCGCACGAGGGCTATTGGTTATCCTTCGTAGATCCCATCGTCACTATCGTTCCTCGCTTTTGCTCGTTTGCTTCGCCGCAAGGCGAAGCTGGCTCAGGATGACACATAGCCATTTTGTTTGTGAAGTGCCGTTACAAACGGACGGTCGAGACTTGCGAAGCAAGTGGTGCGCCACATTCCTACAAGACCGTGCGATAGCCATATAAGGAGATCTTCTTTCCAAAAGCGGAAAGGGTCGGCGGTGCCATTTTTTGACAAACGGGTTTCCCACGGGGCTGTGGAAAACTCTGTGGAAACTGTGTAAAACTCAGGATTTGCCGAGGGGCAAGTCCGATTTTGGGTGTGGAAAAGCGGAGGAGAGCGAGGGGCGCCTCAAGGGCGTTTTTTGTTGCCTGTTTCCAAACTTGGAAAAATGCAAGCAAAGGGCTTTACACATAGCGCGCTTTGCCGCGCGGCTGTGCCGCCGCACCCGCACGCGCGCTATTTTCTTGCCCTGCATCTTGCCTGTAAGCCCTTGACAGAAAACGCGCTTTATTATATAATAAAGTAGTATATGAAGGGGCGAGATCGCTCGTCCAAGAGGAGGAAGCTATGGAACAAAGCAAGAAGCGCGAGCTTGCCGCAAAGGCCGCGCAGATCCGTTTGGATATCTTAGAGGAGGTACACGAGGCAAAGTCCGGACATCCGGGCGGATCGCTGTCGATCGCCGACGTGATGACCTATCTGTATTTTGAGGAGCTGAACGTCGACCCTGCAAACCCCAAATGGGCGGATCGCGACCGTTTTGTTCTCTCCAAGGGACACACCGCACCCGCGCTTTACGCGGCGCTGGCTCGCCGTGGGTTCTTTGCCTGCGAGGAGCTGCCCCGTCTGCGTAAGATCGATTCGATCTTGCAGGGCCACCCCGATATGAAGCACATCCCCGGCGTGGATATGTCCACGGGCTCGCTCGGTATGGGCATTTCGACCGCCTGCGGTATGGCGCTTGCCGCTAAAATTGACGGCAAGGACTACCGCACCTACACGATGGTCGGTGACGGCGAGAGCGAGGAGGGTCAGGTCTGGGAGGCGTGCATGTTTGCCGCCCACTACAAGCTGGATAACCTCTGCGTGATGCTGGACCTCAACGGTCTGCAGATCGACGGCGCGATCACCGACGTCATGAACCCCACCCCCCACGATAAAAAGCTGGAGGCCTTCGGCTTCAACGTGATCACAGCGGATGCGCACGACTTCGATTCGATCGAGGATGCGTTTGCAAAGGCGCGCGCCTGCAAGGGCAAGCCCTCGGCGATCATCTTCAAGTCGGTCAAGGGCAAGGGCGTTTCCTTTATGGAAGATCAGGCAAGCTGGCACGGCACGGCGCCGAATGACGAGCAGTACGCCCAGGCTGTTGCCGAGATCAAGGCTTCGATGTAAAGGGGGAAGTGAAAATGGCAGAAAAGATCGCAACCAGAGAAGCTTACGGCAAGGCGCTTGCCGAGCTTGGTGAAAAGTATGATTTCGTGGTGCTGGACGCTGACCTTTCGGCGGCGACCAAGACCGGTGTTTTCAAGAAGAAATATCCCGAACGCTTTTTCAACTGCGGCATTGCCGAGGGCAATATGGTCAGCGTTGCGGCAGGCCTTGCGGCGGCAGGGAAGATCCCCTTCGTTTCTTCCTTCGCGATGTTCGCGGCAGGACGTGCCTTTGAGCAGGTCCGCAACTCGGTGGGCTACCCCCACTTGAACGTCAAGATCGGCGCGACGCACGCGGGCATCACCGTCGGTGAGGACGGCGCGACCCACCAGTGCAACGAGGATATCGCCCTGATGCGCACCATCCCCGGTATGACCGTCATCAACCCCGCCGATGCCGTTGAGGCTCGTGCGGCTGTGGAGGCCGCCATTCAGCACGTCGGCCCCGTTTATATGCGCTTTGGCAGATACGCAGTGCCCGTGATCAACGACAACGCCGATTACAAGTTCGAGATCGGCAAGGGCGTGACGATGAAGGACGGCAAGGACGTCACCATCGTGGCGACGGGTCTGATGGTCTCGATGGCGCTTGAGGCGGCAGAAACGCTGAAGGCAGAGGGCATTGACGCGCGTGTGATCAACATTCACACCATCAAGCCTCTTGACAAGGAGCTGATCCTGAAGGCGGCAAAGGAGACGGGCGTGATCGTGACGGCGGAGGAGCACAGCATCATCGGCGGACTTGGCGCGGCGGTTGCCGAGGCGGTTTGCGAGGGCTGCCCCGTACCCGTACTGCGCCTTGGCGTGAACGACACCTTCGGTCGCTCGGGTACGGTTCCCGCACTCCTTGAGATGTACGGCCTCACCCCCGCGAGCATCGTCGCGAAGGTCAAGGAAGCGCTCAAGCTCAAGAAATAATTGATTTTTGAACAAATGAATGCCCGAAGCCAAACGGCTTCGGGCATTTTGGGAACGACATTATTTGATTTTGGCTCCCTTGTGCAAAGGGAGCTGTCGCGTTAGCGACTGAGGGATTGTTCAAACCCATATGACAATCCCTCCGTCATTTTCTGGCGAAAATGCCACCTCCCTTTACACAAGGGAGGCGTAGTATGTAATGGAGCTTTATATGGAAACCAAGCTATTTCAAAAAAATGACAGCGGATTTATCTGCGCGCACTGCGGCAAGGCGGTGGAGCCGCTTTCGGTGACCTCGCGCAATCATTGTCCGTTTTGTCTGTGGAGCCTGCACGTGGATATCAACCCCGGCGACCGCGCGTGCGCGTGCGGCGGGGGGATGGAGCCGATCGCGGCGCGGCCCGATCCGAAAGCGGGCTTTGTGATCCTGCACCGCTGCACCAAGTGCGGCGCGCTGCACCCCAATAAGGCGGCCTACGGGGTGAAAAATCAGCCCGACAGTGTGAAAGCCCTGATCGCGCTCACTGCAAGGCCGTGGATTGAGTAAGCGCGAGCAACCCTCGCCATGTTCTATGCGAGATCTCAAAACCGCGGGCGGTTTTGCTCTCAAAAACGCGCGATTTGTCGCACGTTTTTGCTCGTTCGACTACGCAAACACCGCACTGCGGTGTTAGAGTTTTTGGTAATTTGCTTTGCAAATCGGCGGCGTTGCCGCCGCAAAAACTCCCGTTACTCGCCAAAGGCGAGTTCATGCTCCGCTCAAGATGACGCATAGAGGTGTTGCACGCACTCGCAAGGCAGCAAGCCTGTCCATAGCAGAGCATAAAATAAGACAAATGAGGTGATTTTTTGCATACGTGTCGCCGTTTTTGCGCCATTTTGGCAATTTTAATGCTGCTTTTGTGCCTTCTTTGCGCTTGCGCGGGAGAGGGAGAGCCGACCCCTTATGAGGTGGGGGATCACACCCACGTTTACGGGCATTGGTACGATGCCGCCCCTGAGCAGGAGGGCTCGCCCGTTACAAAAGAGGTGCGCTATTGTAAGATCTGCAACCAAGAGGAGATCAGAGAGAAGGAATAAATCTTTGATGCCGTTTTTGTGATATCATAAATCAGCGTGTCATCCTGAGCGGAGCAAACACCACGGCGCGGTGTTTGCGTAGTCGAACTTTCAAAAACGTTCGATAAATCGGGCGTTTTTGAAAGGCAAAGGGCAAAGTCCTTTGGGGATCTCGCAACGACTTTTGATATCTTTTGCAGCAAATGTAACTTTGTGCACGAAAGCTATTGTATATCCTTTATGGATCCCTTCGGTCGCACGCTTCGCGGCTCCCTCGGTTTTGCTCGTTTGCTTTGCTGCACCTCGCAAAACTTCGACTGCGGGCTACGCCCTTCGCTCAGGATGACACGCTGAATGAAATGAAGCGTGTCATGGTATGACAACGTAGCCACAGGGTGACACGCAAACCCGTAGGGACCGGCGTCCTCGTCGGTCGGGTGCTTCGTATTCTCTCTTCGAGAGGGGAAAATAAAAAGGACAGAGAACGTTTTGCGTTCTCTGTCCTTTTTATATAAGCATCGTGTTGCAATAATGAAATGTTTTGCTATCGCAAAACGTGAAATAATGCGCTGCCGCACATTATGAAATGTCTCGTGTTACCTAGGTAACACGAGACATGAAATGAAATAAATCCACACACGTCCGCAGACATTTCATTCGCCGGAGGCGAATTTCACGCACGAAGTGCATTTCACAAATCCCGTAAGGGATTTATTTCGTTGCGTTGCGCCCAAAGGCGCAACGCCTTACAGGAATATCATCTTAAGGAACTGCGAGCACAGCACCACGGAGATCAGCGCGATGGGGTAGGTCGCGGCGTAGGAGGCGCCGACGTCCTCGGTACCCGACACCTGGATCAGCGTGCCAAGCGCGGGGGTGGAGGTCATACCGCCCGTGATCGAGCCAAGGGAGTTGAGCAAATTGATCTTCAGCACGTACTTGGCGAAGAAGAAGCCAACCACCATCGGCAAAAGCGTCATCAGCGCGCCGTAAAGGAAGTAAACGGGCTGGAAGCACTCGACAAACTTTGCGCCGCCCGCAATGCCCGCGCCAATGAGGAAGAGCATCAGACCCAGCTCACGGAAGACCTTCAGGGTCTGTGTGGGGGGCATAATGTTGATGCGGCCGATCTTCTGGAAGTGACCGAACACAAGGGCAATCAACAGGCAACCGCCCGTGGTCGTGAGCGAGAAGTTGCCGAACTTGAGCGATCCCACGACCATACCGATGATAGCGGCAATGGCAAAGACGGCGATGCCGTAGGGATCGATGTTAATAAGGGGCTTCTTGGGGGCTTCCTCGGCGGCTTCTTCCACGATCTCGTCGCCGTCCTCGTTGACCTTTGCCTTCTTTTCACCGTTGGCGGTGGCAAGCAGCTCGCGCTCCTTTGCCATATCTGCCTTCATAAACTTGGGCACAAGCTGAACGAACAGCACGACACCGATCACACCGAAGATGTAGGCGATGCCGTTACCAACGGCAACGTAGCCCTCAAGCGAAGCGCCGACCGCCTCCTTGGAGGCAGAGAACGCAGGGGTCGAGGTCAGAGCGCCCGAGAACAGACCGATCATGGTGGAGATCAGCTGATCGGAGGGGATATCCTTCATGGTCGCCTTGGCGATCAGGATACAGCCGCCGCAAACAAGCGCGCCCGACAAAATGATGATCAGACCCAGCAGAATGTAGGTCTTGAAGTTCTTTTTGAGGTTGCCGAAGAACTTGGGGCCCGCGATAAAGCCGACCGAAGCCACGAACAGGATCAGACCGATATTTTCCACGATCTTGAGCGCGTTACCCACGTAAAGGGGCATCTGCGCGGAAAGGGTGTCGTAGAACAGGCAACCGAACAGCAGTGCCACAAGGAACACGCCCGCGGTGCCAAGGTTCACGCCCTTGATGGTGACACGGCCAAGCAGATAGCCGACCGCGGCGATCAGCAGAACGGCGTAAACCAGGAACGAGGTGCCGCTGATCTTCAGGGGGAAGGCGTCGATCACATCCAGAAAAGCGGGGCACGCCAGATGGTCGTAATGAGGCTCGCTGCCGACGTAGACCATTTTGCCGTCCAGCTTGACGGTGGTTTCTTCATCGGTGCCCAGGGCCTGGAGCTTATTGTGATAATCCTGTGCCTCCTTCTCGGTATCGAAAAAGAAGAAGGTCATATTGGATTGGGAGTCGCGCTTGACGACGGTGAGCTTGTTGTCGCTGACAAGGGTAGAATACCCTGCCTTTTCGGCCTTTTTTTGCATAGCCGTCACGGTGTCGGGAATAAAGGGAACACAAAGAAGTGCCAACACCACGATCAGCAATACGATGCGAATTGCGTTTTTCATTTTTGATGTCTCCAGAATTAATATTATAATAAAATGGTAGGCTTCGGCGCAGAAGAAAAAGCGCATACCGACGGGGTTCGCCGTTTTTGGAACGCTTGCCCGATCGCACCACTTCCGCGTGGCGCCGAGCCGCACATCCTGTGCGCCGTCGCACCCTTTCGCGGCGCGCGTTTTCGCGGTGCGTGAGAAGGTGTGAAAGCGCGAAAGTAGACCCGTTTCGGGGGATTTTCCTTATATAAACGCGTTTTGATCTGCGTAGAAGCGGTTTGCTTTCTTTGCAAAGAGGGTGTGAGGGGGCGCCAAAAACCTTTGCGTCACCCTGAGCCAACTTCGCCTGTGGCGAAGCAGATGAAGTTTCCGCGATGGCTAAACGCCATCGATTTGCTTTGCAAATTACCGAAAACTTCGAGTTTGTGCGTCACCCTGAGCGGAGCATGAACTCGCCTTCGGCGAGTAACGGGAGTTTTTGCGGCGGCTGAACACCGCCGATTTGCAAAGCAAATTACCAAAAACTCTGTGTCCGGATCTCTGCGTCACCCTGAGCGCAGTGTGGAG
>JAGALS010000034.1 GCA_017625065.1 Clostridia bacterium
CGCCCCACACGGGGCGTTCTTTTTTGGTGCTCCTGCGGCTGACGAAAATTCCGAGAGACCGCAAAGCGGTCGGCGGAGGAAAGTCGCTTGCGACTTTCGCGCAAGTCCTTTGGACTTGGCGCGGCGAGTAGGCGCAAAGCGCCGTCTCCGCAGGAGTTTGCACGCAATCGCCCCACACGGGGCGTTCTTTTTTGGTGCTCCTGCGGCTGACGAAAATTCCGAGAGACCGCAAAGCGGTCGGCGGAGAAAAGCCGCTTTGCGACTTTTTTCTCGTTTTCCTTGCTTTTTGTTTTTAGGAGTGCTATAATAATTCTTATCTACATCTCACGCGCGTGCGTAAAGGAGAAGCTATGACGAATTGGGCTATATGGGGAACGCTGGTCAATACCTTCGCTGTGCTTGGCGGTGCTTTTGTGGGACTTGCCATCAAGGTGATCGCTTCCCGTGCATCAAAAAAAGCAGAAGGGGAAGAAGCGCTTTTGCAGGACGGGGAAAAAGGCAAGATCTCTCGCTTTGCCGAGCTGCCCTCCACCGTGCAAAAGGGACTTGGACTTTGTGTGCTTCTGATCGGTATTTTAGGTGCCGTTAAGGTGCAAAATATGTTGGTGATGATCGTTTCCGTGGTGCTTGGTGCCATCGTGGGCGTAGTGCTTGATCTTGACGGCCAGGTCAACCGTCTGGGCGCCTTTATCGAAAAAAAGATGAAGGGCAGGGGCGGCAACGTGGCAGAAGGCTTTGTCACGGCGACACTGCTGTTCTGCGTGGGAGCGATGACCGTAACGGGCGCGATGGAAAGCGGCATTTTGCACGAGCATAGCACCTATTACGCCAAATCAATGCTGGATATGGTGTCTGCGGTGATCTTTGCATCCTCGCTTGGTATTGGCGTGGCATTTTCGGCTGTCGGTGTGTTTGCTGTGCAGGGACTGCTTACCTTGGCGGCGGTGCTGGCGGCTGGCGCGATCCCCGTGGCGATCACGGGTGAAATGATCGCGGTCGGATCACTGCTTGTGATCGCGATCGGCACAAATCTGCTTGGCATTACCAAGATCAAGGTGATGAATTATATCCCCGCAATGTTCTTTCCCATTGGGCTTTCCCCGTTGTTTGAATTACTTTCTCTTGCCTAAGGAGAAGTTTTATGAATCTGTTTCGATATTATCACTCGCCGGCGACCTTTGCATACAGTGACCGTGGCTTTACGGTGCAGATGATCCTGCCGGACGAGGAAAGAGATCTGGAAACGGTCGATCTCGCCTTTACTGTGGATGGGAACGGTCAAAGCGGCATGTTGCGTATGCTGCCCGTCGACGGGCTTGTTTTAGAAGAAAGCTTTTCGGTCTACGCGGCGACGGTCAGTGCTGATGCTTTGCGCGAGGGCGAGCGATTGACCTATCGATTCTTGCGCGAGGGAGAGGAAAGCACCGAATATTCGGTTGCATTGACAGATGCTCCCGATCCAAGCAATGTGATCGAGCGTGCCGATCTCGCAGCACCTGCGATCCTGCCGATCGCGCCCTTTGGCAGAGTTCGCTTGGCAAGCGGAGATCTTTCCATCTGCTTTGCCGTTGCGGGCAGAGAACGCGATTTACCCACCGTTTACGTGAAGGAGGACGGAGCGTTTGTGCCATATGTGGCAGAGCCAAGCAAAGCGGGCGCGTATGCGGTCACCGTGCCATTTGAGCGCCTCTCCCGCATGACAAGGCTGGAGTATTATATCGAGGCGAGAGGGGAGATCTATACCGCGTCTCTTGGAAATGCCGACGTGCCTTGCGTGACGCGCATTACCGATAACGCAGGTCCTGCAATTCTTTCCACCTATCCCACCGAGGGGCAGATGCTTGAAAATGAGAGAACCCCCGAGATCAAGCTGGAATATTTTGATATTTCGGGTGTGAATTTAAAGACCTCGATCCTATGTGTGGATGGGCGCAACGTCAGCGCCGCCGCAAATTGGGAGCAAGGGTGTGTGACCTATCGCCCCGAAAAGGCGCTTGCCCTTGGCGAGCATACCCTTGAGGTCTCGTTGCGCGATAGACTCGGTAACCGCACCTATCAAAAGGTGACGTTTGTGATTGCTGACGGTACGGAGGGAAAGGCTCGGGCAGGTAGCAGGCTTGGCAGAAGGCTTTCCAAAATCCCAACAGTGCCGATACGGGCGGCAAAATTGATCGCGGGCGCTGTTTCGACCCTGAAGGATATTTTCTCCGCGAAGGAATAAAACAAAAAAGAGGATCTGAAAGGGTGCCTCTCATAAAGCAGGGTTGACCTGCCTATACAGCAAACAGGACAGAGGAATTTACATTCTCTGTCCTGTTTTTACATAACGTATCGTATTTCGGGTGTACTGTAGGGCGGTAATGCGCCTTGTTTTACTGCCAAAGCGTAATGCCGTTATGCCTCAAAAAAAGCTTTGAGGAATTCATGCATACCGCCCTCATAGCAAGCTTCCGCCAAGAACTCGTTACCCTTTTGGTCGCCCCAGCTATAGTAAATAATCGTTCTACCCAGGTATTCACAAAGCTCCATATCGCTGTTGTTGACGTTTAAGGCAGCATCAATGCGCGATCGGTCTAACTGAGTAAGAAAGGGAGATCCGATTTTTTTGTCTTCCGCGTCGTCATACATCAGCACCGGATTGACGGGGCTGTATTCCCAATTCTTCAGATCCTTTGAGCGCGCTATGGAGTTTGCATAGCGAGAATTCGGATATGCTTCCAGATAACCGACGTAATAATAAGGATCCCCTTCAAAGGTATAGAGTGAAGGACTGCCGGCATACCGCTTTTTCTGGAAAACGCAATCACTTGGAGTGAGTATCCAATTTGTCAGATCGCTCGATTGCAAAAAACGGAAGGTGAATGGCTTTCCACACTCCTCCTCGGGAGCGCTGATCTCGATCAACAAGGTGTAAACGTCATTCATTTTAGCAATATTCATATTGTAGATCTTCCACCCGGGTAGATCAATGGACGAATACTGCTCCCAGTTGACAAGATCTGTGGAACGGTAGAAGACCAATCCATCGCTTCCCCAGTGTGCGCGTGAGCCCGTAACAACGTACATCACGCCGTTTTCCGTATATGGAAAGCCAAAGGTGTGACCCTCCGCGAAGCAGGGCGTTGCGGTGTTGGTTCTGACGTGTATAAATCTCAAGCACGGAAGATCATCGAGCTTTGACCAATCGGCGCGAGCATTCTGAGAAGTAAAGCTTTTTCTTCTCACGACCTCGAAACGATAAAGCTCTCCCCGATATACCAAGGGTGTTGTTTCCACAATGTTATTGCATTCTATAGTCCCCAGCTTACGAATGACGGGCTTTCGAGGGAAAGGTGCTTGATTATTCATTTTATCATCCTTTTTGCTCATTTTCCTGCTTTACCGCAGGTGTGTCTAAAGATCCTTTTTTGATTACTCCAAAATGTTGGAGCTGATGAAATCGACGCCCCAATCGGCAAGTTTTGCGGCGGTCTCGACGTCGTTGACCACCCACACGTTGACCTTGATGCCCTTGCTGTGCATCAGGTCGACCTGCTCTTTGGTAAGCTTTTTGTGGCAGACGCCGAAATCAAGACGGTATTTGAGCATAGTGTCAAGAAATTCATCAGTCAGCTCCCAGGCAAGCAGCTGCGCGCTTTGCTCGGGGTAAAGGGAGCGCAGCTTGATCAATTCCGGGGTGTTACCAAGGAAGGTGACGTGCTCCAGATAATCATAGCTGCGGATCGTTTCGCAGATCTCGCGCAGATCATCCTCCGTGGCACTGAACTTGATCTCAAGAAAAGCGTGCTTTTCATAGTTCTTGCAGATCATAACGTACTCTTCCATAGAGGCAAGCCGCAGGTCGTTTCGATCCTTCACCTTGGTTTGCGGAACATTCAAAAGCTTTAGTCCGCGCAAGGTGTCAAACGAGCTTTCGGCAATCACCAGCTTGTCGCCTGCCACGTATGCCGTATCTTTGTTGTGGCATACGATGTACTTGCCGTCTGCGGTTTTCATCACGTCACATTCGATCGCATGGTAGGAGCGATTGCCTGCGGCAACAAAGGCGGCAACGGTGTTTTCGGTCTCCAGAGAGCACGAGCCGCGATGCGCGACCATCAAGGGCTTGTTTTCGGCTTCAAATTTGATGGTGTTCATAGTGGGATCACTCCAAGATGTTCGAGGTGATCATATCAACGCCCCATTCGGCAAGCTGCTCGGCGGCTTCCTTCTCGTCGACCGTCCAGACGTTGACCTTGATGCCGTTTGCGTGGCAGTTGTCGATCAGCTCCTTGGTCGCCATCTTATAGTAAACGTCCAGATCCAGATTTTCTGCCTTCAGCATCTCCATCCAGTTCATGGGTGCGCGCTTGCCAAGCAGGAACTGTGCCTGCTGATTGGGGTACTTGCGGCGCAGGAAGACAAGATTATCGTAGCAGAAGGAAATAAAGATCACGTGATCGAGATAGCCGAGCTTGTCGATGATCTCGCAGATCTCATAAATATCCTCTTCCTCAAAGGCGTTCTTCAGCTCCAGAACGGCTTCCTTTCCGTAGTATTTGCAGATCGAGATGTACTCCTCAAGAGAGGGAAGCACAAGATCAGAGCGATCCTTTTGGTCGGTGTACTTATTGAGCAGTGTGAGACGACGGAGCGTATCGAAGGTGGATTTTTCCACGATCAATTCGTCAACGGCAACGCGGCCGGTGTTGTCGTCGTGAATGATGATGTACTTGCCGTCCAAGGTCTTATGCACGTCGGTCTCAATGCCCCAGTAGGAGCGATTGCCCGCGGCAACGAAGGCGGCGTTGGTGTTCTCGCGCTCAAGACCGCTGCAACCGCGGTGCGCGACCATCAGGGGCTTGTTTTCAGCACAGATCTTAATGGTATCCATAACTTTATTTCCTTTCGGTTTTTAGACCCCGTTTCGGGGTATTTTTATAAAATGTGAGATAGAAAAAGGGCGCATATCATTCCAAAATGTTCGAGGTGATCATATCAACGCCCCAGGTGGCAAGCAGCTCGGCGCGTTCCTTGTCGTCAAGCGTCCAGACGTTGACCTTGATGCCATTTGCGTGGCACAGATCAAGAAGCTCCTTGGTCAGCGCCGTGTGAACGATATCCAGATCGATATGATGGTCTTTTAGCATATTCAACCAATTGATGTGCATTCTGGCACCGGTCAGAAATTGCAGCGGCTGATTTGGATATTTGCGGCGCAAATAGATAAGCTGATCGAGGTTAAAGGAAATGATGATCGCCTGATCCAGATAATCGATTTCTTCAATGATCTCGCAGATCTCGTCCATATCCTGCTCCGTGAAGGAGGTGTTCAGCTCTACAACAGCTTTTTTTTCGTAATGCTTGCAGATAGAAAGATATTCGGAAAGGTCGGAGATCACAAGATCAGAGCGATCCTTTTTGTTTGTGTACTTATTCAGCAGCGTCAGACTGCGGAGCGTGTCGTAGGTGGAGGATTTCATTGTCAGATCGTCGATCGCAAGGCGGCCCGTTGTTTCATCGTGAAAAACGACGTACTTGCCGTCCACGGTCTTAAACACGTCGGTCTCGATCCCAAAGTAGGAGCGATTTCCGGCGGCGATGAAGGCGGCGTTGGTGTTTTCAAGCTCAACGCCACTACAACCGCGGTGCGCGATCATCAAGGGCTTGTTTTCGGTACAGATCTTAATGGTATCCATAACTTGATTTCCTTTCGGTTTTTACATCCCGTTCGAGGTGCTTTTTAGATGGAGCTGCATTAAATCAAGAAGGACTTATCATTCCAAAATGTTGGTGGTGATCATATCGACGCCCAAAGCGGCAAGCTCCTCGGCGCGGTCCTTATCGTCCACAGTCCAAACGTTGACCTTGATGCCGTTTTCGTGGCACAGATCAAGGATCTCCTTTGTCAGACCTTTGTGGCACATATCCAAATCAAGCTTATATTCCTTCAGCATATTTAACCAATTTTCAGGAAGCTTGGAGTTGGTCAGAAACTGCAGGGGCAGATTGGGATACTTGTCGCGCAGGTGAATCAGCCGCTTGAAGTCTCCGGAAAGAAAAAGCACGTTATCAAGGCATTTTTCTTGTTCAATGATCTCACAGATCTCGTCAAGATCAAGGCTATTGGAGATTCCCATGTCCAGAACGGCCGTCTTTTCATAGTGCTGACAGATAGAGAGGTATTCCGAAAGAGAGGGGAGCACCAGATCGGCGCGGTCTTTTTCTCCACTGTACTTGTTCAGCAGTGTCAATTTGCGAAGTGTATCAAAGGTGGATTTTTCTATTTCCAGGTCATCGATCGCCAAACGAGTGGTGGTTTTGTCGTGAAAAAGAATATATTTTCCGTCAATTGTTCTGTGTACATCGGTCTCGATGCCAAAGTAGGAGCGATTTCCGGCGGCGATGAAGGCAGCGTTGGTGTTTCCAAGCTCAAGACCGCTACAGCCTTGGTGCGCGATCATCAAGGGCTTGTTTTCGGTACAGATCTTGATGGTATTCATAATATTCCTCTCGGTTAGAAGCCTTTGAAGTGATTATTTTTTAGGGAAGCTGTCCTTCAGACCGACCACGCGGTTGAAGGTGTTTTCGTACTTGGAATCGCGGCAGTAATAGCCGTCACGCACGAATTGGAACTTGTCGCCAACGGCGGCATCCGCCAAAGCGGGCTCGATCTTGGCGTTCTCGACCTTAACAAGAGAATCGGGATTGAGATAATCGTTGTAGGTCTTACCCTCGGGCAGATCGCCGGGGTTTTCGATGGTCAGCAGATTGTCGTAAAGCATCAACGTCGCATCCTTGGCATACTTTGCCGAAAGCCAATGGATCGTGCCCTTGATCTTGCGACCGTCTGCGGGCATATTGTTGCGCGTTTCAAGGTCTGCGGTGCAAAGAATGCGCTCGATGTTGCCGTCTGCGTCCTTCACGATCTCGTTGCAGCGCACGATATATGCACCCATCAGGCGGACCTCGCCGTCAGGCTTCATACGGAAGAACTTGGGAGGCGGAACCTCGGCAAAATCGTCGGCGTCGATATAGATCTCGCGCGTGAAGGGCATCGCGCGCGTGCCAAGCTCGGGCTTTTGCGGATGGTTGGGCAGCTCAAAGGACTCCTCACGGTCCGCATCGTAGTTGGTGATCTCCAGAAGGATCGGCTTTTTGATGGCGATGCGGCGGGGCGCGTTTTCGTTCAGCTCATCGCGGATGCAATGCTCCAGCATACCGATATCCACAAGGCTATCCGATTTCGCAACGCCTGCCTCGCGCACGAAGCGGAAGATCGAGGAGGGCGTATAGCCGCGGCGGCGCAGCGCGCAGATGGTGGGAAGTCTGGGGTCATCCCAGCCGTCCACCGTGCCTGTTTCCACAAGCGAGCGCAGATAGCGCTTGGACATCACGGTGTTGGTGATGTTCAGACGGGCAAACTCGCGCTGCTTGGGGGGCATTTCAAAGCCGATATTGTCAATGACCCACTCGTAAAGGGGTCTGTGGTTTTCAAACTCCAGCGAGCAAAGCGAGTGGGTGATGCCCTCCAGCGCATCCTGAATGGGGTGCGCGTAGTCGTAAAGGGGATAGATGCACCACTTGTCGCCCTGGCGGTGATGGTGAGCGCGCACGATGCGGTAAATGGCGGGATCGCGCATATTGATGTTGGGGGATGCCATATCGATCTTCGCGCGCAGGGTCTTGGAGCCGTCGGGGAACTCGCCGTTCTTCATACGGGTGAACAGGTCAAGGTTTTCCTCTACGGTGCGGTTGCGGTAGGGGCTTTCGGTGCCCTTTTCGGTCAGTGTGCCGCGCGTTGCGCGCAGCTCCTCTGCCGAGAGGTCGCACACGTACGCCTTGCCCTCCTTGATCAGCTTGATGGCAAACTCGTAGCACTTGTCAAAGTAATCCGAGCCGTAAAACACGCCGCCCGTGGGGGTAGCGCCCAGCCAGCAGAGGTCCTCGTAGATCGAATCGACGTATTCGGTATCCTCCTTGGTGGGGTTGGTGTCGTCATAGCGGAGATTGAAAAGTCCGCCGTACTTCTTTGCCACCTCGACGTTGATCATGATCGCCTTGGCGGAGCCGATGTGCAGATAGCCGTTGGGCTCGGGGGGGAAGCGGGTGTGAATTTTGAGGTCGGGATTTTGCTTTAAGTCCTCGTCAATGATATCGTGTATAAAATTAGAGCTGATGATTTCTTCCATTTTCTTTGATCCTTTTCACATTTTATAGCGTTTTGAGCATCGCATCGATGCGCGAGAGCACGCGGTCCTTGCCAAGCACCTGCATGGCGGCGTACATATCGGGGGAGTTGAGCTTGCCCGTCACGGCGACGCGCAGGAACATACTGACGTCCGCGACACTGCCGCCGAAGGCGGCGGGGTTCTCGCGGTAAGCCTTCATATCGGTGGTGTAGCCGAGAGACTCGGTGATCGCCTTGATCTTGTCAAACCAGACGTTGCTGTCGTCGGCGATGTCAAAGCTCTCCTTGAAGCGCTCCAGCGCGGTGCGAATGTCGGACTTCACAAACTGCTCGGGATACTGATCAACCACCTTGAACCAGTCGTCAAAGAAGAAGTCGAGATAGGGCTTCACATCTGTCCAGACCGCAAAATCCTTGCGGGGCTTCTTGCCGCCGCGGCCGATCGAAAGGATCGCCTTGCTGTATGCGGGATCGGCACTCAGATGCTCAAAGAGCTCCTCGTCATACTCCTTTGCAAAGGAAATAAGCTGGTCGTAGACCTCGTCTGCGCTCATGCGCGAGATCACGTTCTTGGATACGTCGCGCAGCTTCATCTCGTCAAACAGCGACCCTGCGGGGTTCATCTTTTTGTAGGAGAACTTGAAGCTGTCAACGGGGGCATCGGGGTTGGCGCGGCGCCAATCCTCGAAGTTGGAATTCAGTACCGTCATCAGGTATTCGTAAACAGAAGCCACGGGGAAGCCTGCCGCGCGGTAGTAGGTCAGTGCAAGCTCGGGGTCCTTGCGCTTGGAAAGCTTGCGCTTGCTCTCACCGTCCATCTTCATCAACGGGCCGATGTGCAGATACTTCGGGGGCTTGAAGCCAAGCGAGCGGAAGAGCTGCAAATGGAAGGGGAGTGTCGGCAGCCACTCGTCACCGCGGACCACGTGGGTGGTACGCATCAGGTGATCGTCGACCGCGTGGGCGAAGTGGTAGGTTGGAATACCGTCGGATTTGAGCAGAACGTGGTCAATATCGTTTTCGGTCAGCTCCAGATTGCCTTTGATGAGGTCAGTGAACTTGATCTTGTTTTCGATCGAGCCCGTGGAGCGGAAGCGCAGCACGTAGGGCATACCTTTGTCAAGGGCTTCCTTGATCTCCTCCATCGAGCGATCGCGCCAGACCGCCCACTTGCCAAAGTAGCCGAAGTTTGCCTTTTCCGCCTCCTGACGGGCGTGAATGTCGGCAAGCTCCTCCTCGGTGCAAAAGCAAGGATAAGCCTCGCCCTGCAGCACCAGCTGCTTTGCGTAAACGTGGTAGATCTCCACGCGCTGGCGCTGACGGTAGGGACCGTAATTGCCCATATCGCCGTCGATGGTGGCGCCCTCGTCAAAATTGATGTTATAGTGGCGCAGTCCCTCGATCAGGGTCTGCACCGCGCCCGGCACCTCGCGCTTGGCATCGGTGTCCTCCACACGTAAAAACAGTGTGCCGTTTGACTGGTGGCACATACGCTCGGAGGTCAGTCCCTGCACCAGATTGCCGAGATGCACAAAGCCCGTGGGGCTGGGTGCCATACGGGAAACGACTGCACCCTCGGGCAGCTCACGGACGGGGAAGCGAGCCTCCATATCGGCGGGTGTCAGTGTAACGTTTGGAAAAAGCAGTTCTGCAAGAGCAATTTTGTCTATCATACTTGTAACCTCAAATTTGTATATTAAAGGATCAGATCCAAAGCATTTTTCAGTGTGGATGACCCTCCGTGACCGGGATAAATGCGGATGCTTTTCGGGAGATCGGAAAGAGATTGCAGCGATCGGCGCAGCATAAACGCATCACCGCCGTGAAGATCGGTACGCCCCCAACCGCCGACGAACAACGTGTCACCGGTAAAGGCAACGTTGTCAAGTAAAAAGACCGATGAGCCTTTGGAGTGGCCCGGTGTGTGCATCACCGTAAAGGCAAGAGCGCCGAAGCGCAGTATCTCGCCATCCCGAAACAGTCGTTCGGCAGGTCTTGCGTGAAACGAGCTGTTCCCAAAAAACACGGAGAAGGCGTTCTTCTCATTGTCCTCTGGCATTTCGGCATCGGCCTCGTGCAAGAAAAGCGGCACCCCAAAGGCATCGCGCATGGCGTCTGCCGTCAGGATGTGGTCAAAGTGCCCGTGCGTGCAAAGGATCGCCGCAAGGCGTGCGCCTTGCTTGTCCAGAGCCGCCTTGACAGCTTCAGGTGTTGCCGAGCAATCGATCAGCACGGCATCCGTGCCCTCGCACACAAGATAGCAGGCACAGGCAAATCCGCCGGGGGAAAGATCGGTTATTTCCATTTTTCACACCCCCACAAAAGCTTATTCGACCAATATAAAATTAGTATACCATATTTTGGGCTTTTTGTCTACTGATTTCTTAAATAAATAAGAAGAAAAAGTGTGTTTTCTTCGGCGCGGAAGGGGTACTGCCCGAGATGAAAAACACAAAACCCCCGATGCCGTGGCATCGGGGGTGATAACGTTCAGTTTCTTTTTTAGCCGATAGGAGTGGTGAGGGTGGCGTTGTCGTCATCCTCCTTCACAAACTCGTCGCGCAAAGCGATCTTCCAATATCCGGAAAGCTTGGTGCGATTGAACACGGCATTGCAGAAGAAGGAGCTGCCCACGCGGGAAAGCTGAGAAGCACAAAGCGAAACGTTTTTGTTGTAAACGATCGGAATAGCGGGCATATCTTGCATCAGCATTGCCTCTGCCTCGTGCAGAAGCGCGGTACGCACCTTAAGATCATCGGCGGCATAGACCTCCTCGATCTTTGCGTTGTAGCTGTCGCTCTGATAGCCGGTAATGTGGGGGTTCAGCGTGTAAACAAGCCGTCCCTTCTCGTCGTAGGAGGGAGCGCCGTTTTCATCGATCGCGGGGGAGTAGCCGTTGCCGGAGAAGGCAGTTGCGAAGGGTGCAAGGTAAGAGAAGCTATCGGGGGAGGTTGCGACAAGGTCAAGCGCAATGACCTCGAAATCGCCCGAGTACAGTGCCTCCTGGTAGAGGTTGCGATACATACCGGAGGGCTGCGTTTTGTCCTTGCCGGCATCGTCCTTGACCGTTTCGATGATCTCAACGGGCTTGAGCGCCTTCACGGTCACGTTAAAGCCAAGCGCCGACCAGGCTGCCTTGACAAGCTCCGCTGTGGCAAGGTGATCCTCGTCATAGGAGGCGACGGTGATCGCGAAGGAGTAGAAAGAAGCATTTACGCCTGCCTTGGAAAGCAGCGCCTTTGCCTCGGAAAGGTTCGGAGAGGTCGCGATATAAGCTTCTGCCTTCTCGCGGAACTCTGTCTTGCGGCCGGGACGGTCAAGCATCGTGTGGGGGACCAGTCCGTCGGCTGCGGTCGCATAGACCAAAGCATTTGCGATCGCATCGCGGTCAATGGCAAGCGAAAGCGCCTGTCTGACCTCGGCTTTGGCAAAAATCGCCTCGCCGCCGATCAGGGCGTTCTGGTTGAGGTAATACGTGTGAGTAGAGGGTGCATCGGAAACGTCAACGTCACTCAAAAGCTCGGCAAAATCGCCCGAGGTGCGTGCCGCAAGCGGAATGTGACCGAAGTAGTAAGGTGTGCCTGCCGCCTCACCGCCAAAGAGTCTGAGCTGCTCGGTGGGATCGGTGGTGTAGTCAAGAATGATGCGGAAGGGGGTGACGTATTTGTCAAGGTCGTCCTTGGTACGGTTGCGGTAATAGTAGCTGTTGCGCTCCAGCACAAAGCCATCCTTATCCTTGAAGTTCATCGAACGGACGATGAAGGGACCGCTTGCGACCATCGTGTTGTTCTTCTTTGCCCAGTTGACGTTGGTCTCAACGATGTCGTCACGCAAGGGGTACAGCGCGGGGCTGCACAGTGTCAGCAGGAACTGATCCACGTCGATGGAGCGTTCAAAGCTGATCTCCAGCGTGGTGTTATCGACCACGGTGACACCCAGATGGTCGACCGAATCGTTTCCTTCTGCGATGTTACGTGCGTTTTTGATGTCATACAGCAGGACCGATGCGGGGTGTGCGGCATCAAACAGGCGGCGGAAGGCGTACTGTGCATCAGTAGAGGTTACGTTTACACCGTCCGACCACTTGGTCTCGCGCAGGATCAGCTTCAGCACGTATTCACCGCGTTCGGCATCCTCAGTGTACTCATATTCGTCAACCAACGCCTTTTGGGGCTTTCCGTTCTCATCTGCGTAGAACAGTCCCTCAAAGATCATGCTGACGATCTGCAAAGCGGCCTCGTTGTCAAACGCGCTGAGCGGATCAAGGTCGTATACAGGCTCGGTCAGATACATACGGATGTATGCGCCCTTATCATCCTCGTCCTTGGCGCAAGCGGTGAAGCAAAGCAGAACGGAACACAGACAAAGAATGAGGGCAAGCACTCGTTTCATCATTTTGGTTTTCCTCCTTGGGTGGTGCATTAGAGATTTGAATAATACTGTCATTTTAATATTCCATATTATAGCACATTCTTTTATTAAATTCAAGCGGTGGAGCAAACAAAGCAAAAAGGTTTGGATGTTTGCACAATGTTTCGCTCGAATTTTAGGCAGATTATACATAGTTTTTTGTGAAAAAGGAAATATTTTAAAGGTATGAATGCCAAAGAGGGGAGAGGTTGTGAAATGAAGGATTTTGCGCGCAGCGATCTGGCAAGAGAGTGTGGATGCGATACGGACACAGAGGGGGTGCGCTTGAGGCGCTCGGAGGCAGGGGGCTGTGAGATCCTTCGGGTGCAGCTCCGCACGCCCGAAGCGGCAGAGCGCATCGGCAAGCCGATGGGGTGCTATGTAACGGTCGATTGTGGAAATATTCTGATGCTGGACGAGGTGGAGCGCGAGCGCGTGTGCTGTGCGCTTGCGGTCGAGATCCGCGAAATGGCGGAGCGTATGAGCGAGAGCCGTATCAGCAGCGGCTTTTCGGTGCTTGTCGTTGGGCTTGGAAACAGTGAGATCACCCCCGATGCCATTGGCCCCGAAACGGTACGGAATCTTTCGGTGACACGGCATTTGCGCCAAAGTGATCACGCCCTGCTTTCCGCTGTGGGATCGTGCGAGATCTCGGCGCTTTTGCCCGGTGTTTTCGGCAAAACGGGGCTCGAAGCCGTCGAATTGGTGCGGGGAGCTGTCAGCGCCGTGAGCCCCGATCTTGTGATCGCGGTCGATGCGCTTGCCGCAAGGAGTGCCGAGCGCCTTGCCACCACCGTGCAGCTCAGCGACACGGGGATCCAACCGGGCTCGGGTATCGGCAACCGCCGCCGTGCCCTGACTGCCGAGACTGTCGGCGTGCCCGTTATGGCGCTTGGCGTACCCACTGTGATCGATTCCTCAACGCTTGTGTATGATGCGCTGCGCCGCGGTGGGTGCGACACAGCAAGAGAAGAGCTACGTGCTGCCCTTGAAGCGGGCAAGGGCTATTTCGTTTCGCCCAAGGAGATCGACCTGTTGGTGCGCGCCGCGGGTGCGCTTCTGGCAGATACCCTGGAGAAGGCATTTTCGCTTCCCGGCAGCCCCTTTTAAACAAAAAAGCCGCCAAACGGTATGCGTTTGGCGGCTTTTTTCTGCTTTTGGTACAAACAATCACTGTCTATGATGGCGATGGAGAAACGCTTTAGTTGAATGGCTCCCTCCAGGGAGCGAAAGAAACCATTGGTTTCTTTCTGAAGAACGCAAAGCGTTCTTCGTGGGGCATGGCGCCGTAGGCGACTGAGGGAGAGTGCGCAACAATGAAGTTTTGCGTAGCTTAAAGTCACGCGGGCTCCTTCCGTCACGCTGAAGCGTGCCGCCTTCCTCCCGGAGGAAGGCATAGGTTAGCCGAGCTTTCGGTTGTGATGCGCTAAATACGAATGATAATGATTTTCAATACTTGCCGTCTGTGCGTTGCCTTGCTTATAGTGCCTTTACGAATGCCTCGATGCGCGACAGCGCTTCGGTGATATGCTTGACCGAATACGCGTAGGAAATGCGCGCAAAGCCCTCGCCGCTATCGCCAAATGCCGTACCCGGCACGATGGCGCAACGGTATTCGTAAAGCAAGCGGTTGCAGAACTCCTCGCTGGAAAGTCCGAATTTGCGAATGTCGGGAAAGATGTAAAAGGCGCCCTTCGGCTCAAAGCAATCGATGCCGATGCGTTTTAATCCTTCATAAATATAACGGCGGCGGCGGTCGTATTCCTCCACCATCATACGGATGTCCTCATCCCCGTTTTTCAGCGCTTCCACAGCGGCGAATTGGCTTGTCGTAGGGGCGCACATAATGGCATATTGGTGGATCTTCAGCATCTGCTCGGCAAGGGGTGCGGGGGCGGCGAGATAGCCGAGTCGCCAGCCGGTCATCGCGTAAGCCTTGGAAAATCCGCTGGCAAGAATGGTGCGCTCCCACATACCGTCAAGCGATGCGATCGAGCAATGCTCGCCGTCATAGGTCATTTCGGCGTAGATCTCGTCCGAGAGGACCACGATATTGGTGTCGCGCAGAAGGGGCGTCAGCGCCTCCAGCTCCTCGCGCGTCATGATCGCGCCCGTGGGGTTGTTGGGATAGGGAAGGACCAGCATTTTGGTCTTATCCGTGATAGCGCTTTTCAGCTCGTCGGCGGTGATCTTGAAATTGTTTTCCATTTTGGTCTCAAGGATCACGGGCACGCCGCCGCACATACGCACGATGGGTGCATAGCAGACAAAGGAGGGGGTGGGCACGATCACCTCGTCACCGGGCTCTACAACGGCGCGGATGGCAAGGTCGATCGCTTCGCTGCCGCCCACGGTCACGATGGTCTCCTCGGGGCGGTAGGAAAGATCAAAGCGGCGCTTCAGATATTCTGAAATTTCAAGCTGAAGCTGCGTAAATCCCGCGTTGGGGGAATAGTAGGTCTTACCCTTTTGCAGGCTCTCAATGCCTGCCTCGCGGATGTGCCACGGGGTGACGAAATCGGGTTGTCCCACGGTCAGCCCCACCACATCCTTCATGCTTTCATCGTTGAGCAGGTCAAAAAACTTTCGGATGCCCGATTTTTTAAGACCCGTCACGGTTTTTGAGAGTACAGAGCTATAATCGATCATCAGCCGCAGTTTCCTCTCTCGTCCACGTCCACCACACCGTAGATCACGCCCTTGTCCTTGTACTTGCGTAGCACAAAGTGCGTGGCGGTGGAGATTACGTCCTCGATCATTGCCAGCTTTTGCGCAACAAAATAGGCAACCTCCTTCATGGTCTTGCCCTCGATCAGCACGGCAAGGTCGTAGCCGCCCGACATCAGATACAGGTTCTGAACCTCGGGGAAATTGTAGATGCGCTCGGCAACGCGGTCAAAGCCGCGGTCGCGCTGGGGGGTGATCTTGACCTCGATCAGCGCGGTCACGTATTCACGGTCGGTCTTATCCCAGTCGATCATCGTTTTGTAGCCAAGGATCACGCCGTCCTTTTCGTATTGATCGATCATTTTCTTGATGTCGCCGACCTCTTTTTTGCACATCACGGCAAGCTGCTCGTGCGTGAGAGTAGCGTTGTCCTCTAACAGCTTCAAAAAGTTATCCATAATTCAATCTCCCTTTTCTTTCAGATTTTTGACGATATTTTCATAGGTGAGTCCGTATTTTGTGGCAATGTCACGGGCATAGCTCTTTCCGTCGGGCTTGGCGCGGATGATCCTAAAGGAGCGCCGTCCCGCCTGTGCCATACCTGCCACCAGCGTGTCGATGGGCGCGCCGCCCTCGGCACGTACACGGGCGTTGATGTTGTCGATCTCTGCCGCAAGCTCGTGCAGGTGCGTGGAAAAGATGCAGCGGCATCCCACACGCGCAAGGCCCGAAAGTACCTCCGCCGCGATATACGAGCCCTCAAAGGAGCCCGTAGAAGAAAGCGATTCGTCCAGAAGCACAAGGCTTTGGTCGGTGATGTCGTTCAGAATTTCGCTCAGGCGCGCGCACTCCTCGCCAAGACGGCCCTTGTCGATGGTGTCGTCGGCACCGGTGGGGAAGTGGGTGAAGATCCCGTCCACGGGGCTGATCACCGCGCGGTCGGCGGGCACAAAGAGCCCGAGCTGCGCGAGCGCTTGCGTGAGACCGCAGGCGCAGGTGATGACCGATTTGCCGCCGCGGTTGGGGCCGGTCAGCACGTAAATGGTCGCGTTTTCGTCAAACAGCAGGTCGTTTTTCACGATCGGGTCGTCAATTTTCAGCGCTACGGCGGGGTTGTAGATCCCCTCGGCGCAAAACGCTTTTGCGGCGGCGGGGGCGATCTCGGGCACCGTGATCGTATTGCCCTTGATCTTCAGCGCCTTCATCAGATTCGTACCTTTGACCAGCAGCTCGAATTCGGGCAAGAGGTTCAGCAGAAAATCCGTGTTTTCCAGCACATAGGTCTGCACGATCTTTTTCCAGGAGCGCAAGGACTGACGGTAAACGTCGTTGATGGCGGCGTTGAAGGCAAGCGAGAGCGCTGTTTTTTGATTTTCGCTCTGTTTTTTGCCAAACGGTGTGAGATCTGCGATACAGGTGTATTCGTCATCCTTGAAATTGAGTCGCAGGATCTTTTGCAGCGTGTCGCCCGAACGGAAGTATTCGGGATTGATCGACAGCACGCCTGCGTCGCGCGGACGAAGCTGGGCGTCAAGGTTCACGCCGATGGTCACGCTTTTGATCTCACGTACACGGTTTGTCAGCTCCGCAAGGCGCTGATTGAGCTCGGCGTAATAGTCGCTTTCCACAAGCTCCGCGATATAGGCGGAAAGGCGCCCAAACGCGACACTTTCGTAAGATCGATTGCACAATCCTTCGTGCAGGATCTCGATGCTCGAGATATATAGCTCGATCTCGGTCATGCTGGAAAGATAGTCCGAGGTCTCGCCGCTGTCATTCTCCAGGCGGCGCAGCTCCATAATGTCGAACAGCACGGGGATGAGCTTACCAAGCGTTTTACCGATCTCCTCGTGTGCGAGCAGATCCGCAAAGACTTGCTGACGGTAGGCAATGACCTTCGGGTCTGTGGTCAGATATTCCGAAAGCTGAGAATTTTTCAGGGGAAGCAGCTCAAGCAGCCCCAGCTCCTCCAATGTGAACTCGTCCACACGGAGCCTATCCTCGCCCGCGAAATGCGCGCGGCGCGTGTCGGCATCGGGGTAGAGTAAGCTGAATTCGTTAAAATTTGGCTCGGACATAAGGATTCTCCTTTGACTCAAGAAATGGGGAAGGTCAGTAAGCCGTTTTTTGTGGGTACGGCAAGCTCGGCAAAGCCGCAGTCAAGCAACGCGCTTTTCGCCGCATCAAAATGCTGCGCAATGTTTTGCGGCGCGTGGGCATCCGAGCCGAGTGAGATCAGCTTACCGCCAAGCGAGCGGTACAGCGAAAGGATCTCCATTGTCGGGGAAAATACGCCGCCGCGCGCGGGGGGCAGGGCAGAGGTGTTGAGCTCAAGCGCGACGCCCTTTTGGATCACTTTTTCAAGTAACGTGATCAGTTTTTCGCGAAATGGGGCAAAGTCGATATCCTTGCCGCCGCGTCGGACGTAGCGATGCATATAGGTCAGGTGCGTGAGCACGTGGATGCCGCCAAAATCGAGCAGCTCCATCGTCTCGTCAAGGCTGCGGTCAAACAGCGCCGCGATCTGCGCGTCGGTCTGCGCCTTGTAATCCATATAGTAAAAGTCCTGCTCGCCGCGCAGATTGTGAAGCGAGCCAAGCACGATGTCGTAAGGGTAACGGTCGAGCAGGGCGCGAGACTGCGCGGGATACTGATACGCCTGCCCCAGCTCCACGCCAAACAGCAGTGTCAGGCGGTCGACGTATTTCTTTTTTGCTTTTTCTACGGCATCAAAAACGGCATCCTTATCGAGGATGGCGTAGATCCCCTCGATCTCGCCGTTGATGTCACAGTGGTCGGTGACGGCAAGGTGCGAGAGCCCCTTGGCGATCGCCGTTTCGCAGAGCGCCTCGACCGTCGCTTCGGGCGCGCCGTCAAAGGAAAAGCGGCTATGTGTATGAAGATCGGCGAGCACCTTGACACCTCCAATTGAATATACTTAATTACATTATAACACACAATGCACAGAAAAGCAAATGTTTTTATCAACATATTGCGAATAAATTTGATTTTTCGTGCCTTACTTGCAAAGGGCGCGGCATCGTGATAAAATGGAAGCAACACAAGCAAGGGGGAAAGCATTATGAGAGCTTTTATGGATCGCGATTTTTTGCTTTCGAGCGAGACCGCACGGCGACTTTTCCATCAATACGCCAAGGATCAGCCCATCATCGATTATCACTGCCACCTGTCGCCCGAGCAGATCGCAAAGGATCAGCGCTACAGCAACATCACCGAGGTCTGGCTTTACGGCGATCATTATAAGTGGCGCGCAATGCGCTCCTGCGGCATTTCCGAAAAATACATCACGGGTGATGCCTCCGACTTTGAAAAATTCCGCGCGTACTGTGCGTGTATGCCAAAGCTCATCGGCAACCCGCTGTATCATTGGAGCCATCTGGAGCTACGCCGCTATTTTGATTGTGAGCTCATTCTGAACGAGCAAAATTGCGACGAGATCTGGCGCATCACGGCTGAGAAACTCTCACAGCCCGCGATGAGCGCGCGCAATCTGATCGTGCGCTCGGGCGTTGAGGTGATCGGAACCACCGATGACCCTTCCGATTCGCTTGCCTATCACGCGCAGCTGAAGGAAGAGGGCTTTGCCGTTAAGGTGGTGCCCACCTTCCGACCCGATAAGGGGCTTGCCCTGCACAAAAAGGGTATTCGCGATTACATCCGCGCGCTGGGCGAGGCAAACGGCGTTGAGATCACAGATCTGAGTTCGCTTTATAAAGCATATCAGAATGCGCTTGACCGTTTCTGTGCTTTGGGCTGCCGCGCCGCGGACCACGGGCTTGACACCTTCCGCTTCGTGATGCCCAACGAATATCACGCGAATGAGATCTTCACACGCGCGCTGCAAAGCGACGGCAAGGACGTGGGGGAAGAGGAGACCGCGCTGTTCGTTTCGCAGATGCTGCGCTTTTTCGGCAAGGAATACGTCCGCCGCGGTATGGTGATGCAGCTGCATTTTGGTGTGTTGCGTAACCCCAACGATCAGATGTTCCGTGCGATCGGCCCCGACACGGGCTACGATATCATTCGCGGCACACCGCTTACTGCCGAGCTTGCAAGGCTGCTCAATTATCTGGATCACTATGACGGCTTGCCCCGAACCATCCTTTACTCCCTGAACGGTGCGGAAAACGGCGCAGTCGCATCGCTTTGCGGTGCCTTTGCGGGCGGCGAGGATGGCGTGCCACGTGTGGTGCAGGGCAGCGCGTGGTGGTTCCAGGATCATCTGGACGGTATGCGCGCGCAGATGCGCTCGCTTGCATCACTTGCCTCTATGGGCGACTTCCTCGGTATGCTGACCGACTCGCGCAGCTTTTTGTCTTACCCCCGTCACGAGTACTTCCGCCGCATCTTCTGCGACCTTCTGGGGCAGTGGGTGGAGAGGGGCGAATACCCCAACGACGAGCAAGCACTTCGCGCTCTTGTTGAGGGCGTGAGCTACAAAAACGCAAAACGGTACTTTAATTTTTAAGCATTTTATAAAAAACGGTGCGCATTTCAGTTGAAATGCGCACCGTTTTTTTGGTGTATAACGAAAGCGATGTCACGGTGGGGGTCTGTATAGGCTATGTCGATGAGCAGAAGTAAATAACAAGATAACGCAGAATGTGCTTGTGCCAAAGGCTCCCTTGTCGCAAACCAAAGAAGCCAAAGGCTTCTTTTTGAAGAACGCTTGCGTTCTTCGTGGAGCATCCCGCGATAGCGGGTGAGGGATTGTAAAATCCAAACACGATCTACAACCCTTCCGTCGCCTATCGGCGCCACCTCCCCTTACACAGGGGAGGCTTTTTTATGCAATTTTACTTTAACGAAATGATCTTTTTAAATATCAAATTGCTTCAACGGCTTGATCGCAAGCCCGTCGGGGTATTCCCGTACCTCGCCGAGGGCAAAGAATTGCCCCTTCGTGTCGCAAAGGCGAATGCGCGCTTCGAGAGGGAAATTGACACCGATCTTTTTTTGATAGATCTCACAGCCGCTGCGACAAAGCTTCTCGTAAAAGGCGGGAAGGTTCACGGCAGGGAGGTCGCCGAACAGCGACTCGATGGGCCTGAGCAAAGCATAACGTGCTTCTTCGTCCATCGCTTCGAGCTGTTGTAGCGTAACACTGTCCGCAAGTGAAAATTCACCCGTTTCTGCGCGCCGCAGCGCCGCCATCGCACCGCCACAGCCAAGCTTTTTGCCGATGTCGGCGCAGAGGGTGCGGATATACGTGCCTGCCGAGCAGGTGACAGTCAAGGCGTAATCGTCATTTTCAAGCGGCTCGCAGGAAAGCGAATGAATCGTCACGGGACGGGGCTTTCGCTCGATCTCAACACCCCGTCTTGCCAGGTCGACAAGCTTTTGTCCGCCCACCTTCAAGGCGCTGTACATCGGGGGTGTTTGCAGAATATCGCCTTCGAAACTCTTTGCGGCATCGATCACTTGCTCTTTGCTTGGAATGTCCCCTGACGTGTCGAGAATTTGCCCCGTTACGTCCTCGGTATCGGTCGTGATACCAAGCCGCAGTACGGCGCGGTAGGTCTTGTTTTTGACGGTCAGATATTCTGCCGCCTTGGCTGCTCTTCCGATCAGAATGACAAGCAATCCCGTCGCCATCGGGTCAAGTGTGCCCGTGTGCCCCACGCGGCGCGTGTTGTAAAGTCTGCGTACCTTGCCCACGACGTCGTGGGAGGTGATCCCTTCGGGCTTGTCGATCAAAAGAACGCCCGATCGTTCTGTACTCAAAGCAGAATGTCCTCCAATTTACGTTTGGGAACGTGATGCTGATTTTCAGCATCACGGTAATAGCTTACGTTGCTCGGATCCTCGGCATCCTCAAGCACGATCTGTTCCGAGGGGGTGCCGAGCGCCAAAACCAAAAGGGGTTGATAGCGCTGGGGGATTGAGAGATCGGCAGAAAGCTTTGCGGGATCAAAGCTGCCGAGCATACATCCGCCAAAGCCCATTTCCACGGCGGCAAGCAAAATGGTCTGTGCCGCAATGCCGCAGTCCTTCAGCGCAAGCCCCTCGGGGGAGCTGATTTCGGTGTCGCGAAGGATAGCGATAAAGCCCGTGGGCTTTTGCCCTTCGGGTGGCAATTTGATCGAAAGTGCGGCAGCGTATCGCGAATTTGCGTACATTTTCGCAAGCTCGTCTGGGGTGCTGACGATGCGATAGCGCAAGGGCTGCTTGTTCATACCGCTGGGTACGAAGCGCGCGAGCTCGACAAGCGCGCGCATATCGCGCTCCGAGATCGGGCGGCTTTCGTCAAAGGCGCGGTAGCTGCGATTTTTCAGTACCAACTCGTTCAGCATAGGTTACTCCTTGAATTTGACCGTGACGGCGTGAATGGGGAATCCCTTTTCCGACCAGGCGCGCTCATATTCGGTCATCACGTTACCCTCGTTCAAGGGGGAATTGTGCAGGTCACGGGTGAGGTTGCTCATCTCAAGGCCCATCGCCTCAAACTCCTCCAGCGAGAAATCAAACAGTCCCACGTTGTCGGTCTTGAAGCGCAAAATACCGCCTTTTTTGAGTACCGTTTGGTACCTTTCCAGGAAAAGTCGGTGCGTGAGCCTGCGCTTCGCGTGTCCTGCCTTTGGCCACGGATCGCTGAAATTCAGATACAGGCAATCAATGCTGTGGGGTGGGAACCATTCGGTCAGATTTTCCGCGTTTCCGATCAGAAAGCGGAGATTGTCGGGGCGGGTGTCCTTGGCGGCTTCTGCTTTTTCAAGAGCAAGGCAAGCCACATCGGAAACACGCTCCATCGCGATCAGATTGATGTCGGGGTTCGCGGCGGCTGTGCCGCACGCGAAATTACCCTTGCCGCAACCGATCTCAAGGTGCAAGGGGCGCACTTCTTTGAAAGGGGATTGCGGATCGTTTTTCAATACCGTTGGGTCACTAATGAGCAAATGTGCACAGGCGGCGATGCGCTCGGCGCCGTGCTTTTTCTTGCGGGCGCGCATCAGACGTTAAAGCGGAAGACAACGATGTCTCCGTCCTGCATCACGTATTCCTTGCCCTCGCTGCGCAAAAGGCCTGCTTCCTTCACACCGTTCATCGAGCCGATGCGCTCAAGATCGGCGAAGCTCACCACCTCGGCACGGATAAAGCCGCGCTCGAAATCGCTGTGGATCTTGCCCGCAGCACCGGGTGCGCGCGTGCCGCGCACGATGGTCCAGGCGCGGACCTCCTTGGGACCTGCGGTGAGAAAGCTGATCAGACCAAGCAGAGAATAGCTTGCCTTAATGAGACGGTCAAGACCGCTTTCCGCGATGCCGAGATCCTCTAAAAACGCCTGCTTTTCCTCACCCGAAAGCTCGGCGATCTCTGCCTCGATCTGCGCGCAAACGGGCAGCACCTCGGCGTGCTCGCCTGCGGCGAATTCCTTCAATTTGACGTAATGGGGGTTGTCCATCGGCTCGGCACCCGCCTCGTCCTCGCTGACGTTTGCCGCGTAAATAACAGGTTTCATCGTGAGCAGTGGCGTGTCGTAAAGCATTGCGCGCTCGTCGTCGGAAAGCTCGATGGTGCGAGCTGTGAAGCCGTCGGAAAGCGTTTTGTAAATGCGCTCAAAAAGGGCAAGCTCCCCTGCAAGCGTCTTGTCGCCCTTCATCGCCTTTTTCACGCGGTCGATGCGGCGCTCCACCATCTCCATATCGGAAAAGATCAGCTCCATATTGATGGTCTCCACGTCGCGCATCGGGTCGACCGCGCCGTCCACGTGGATGATGTTGTCGTCGTTGAAGCAGCGTACTACGTGAATGATGGCATCCACCTCACGGATGTGCGAGAGGAATTTGTTGCCAAGTCCCTCACCCTTCGAGGCACCGCGCACAAGGCCAGCGATGTCCACGAATTCGATCACGGCGGGGGTGTATTTTTCGGGGCTGTACATCGCGGCAAGATAGTCCATACGGCTATCGGGTACGGCGACCACGCCCACGTTCGGCTCAATGGTGCAGAAGGGGTAGTTTGCCGATTCCGCGCCTGCGTTTGTCAGCGCGTTGAACAGCGTGCTTTTTCCCACGTTAGGAAGTCCTACGATACCAAGTTTCATATATATGTGTCTCCTTTAAAATTTCCTTTTCGTTGCGAATGCATACAAAGACAGAATGATTATAGCACACAATGCGCTTTTTCTCAAGTGTTTGCCCCAAAATTCCTTGGAATATTTTGTAAACTTTTGCAAGGAGCGTGTACATGTCAACTTTCTCTCAAAGCATTGACAGTAAAGGGAATATTTGATATAATAATTGCAACACAAAATGCAATTTAAGCGCCGATGGTCTTAAATTGACGAAGGAGGAGCTATGCCAATTCAATTTTTTCCTGAAAGTAAGGTCTTCAAGCTGGACACAAAAACGACAAGCTATGTGATGCAGGTGGGGCAGTACGACTACCTGCTGCATCTGTATTACGGAGCGCTGATCCCCGATGCGGAGCTTGGATATCTTGCCTATACCTGCGGTCACGGCGCGCATTTTCCGTGTGTGGAAATGAGCAATGCGGAGATCCCTTATTTCAGCAAGTCGCTGCACAGAATGGAATATTCCTGCAACGGCTGCGGTGATTTCAGACCGAGCGCACTCTCGATTTTGAGAAGCACGGGCACGGCCGATACCGATATTCAGTACGTTTCGCACAAGATCTACGCGGGCAAGCCGAAGATCGCGGGACAGCCCGCCACCTACGCGACCGAGGACGAGGCGACCACGCTTGAGGTGCTTTGCAAGGATCACGTCAGCGGCGCAGAGGTCACACTTTTTTATACCGTATTCGAAATTTACGGCGCAATGACGCGTCACGCGAGTGTTCGCAACGCTTCCGATAAGGCGATGGATCTGAAGAGCGTGTTGAGTACCTGTGTGGATTTTCATGACGCGACCGACATGGATTTCATCCATCTTTACGGAAGCGCCTGCAAGGAGCGTTTGTTTGAGCGCGCACCTCTCATTCACGGTACGCAAAGTGTGTTCAGCAAGCGCGGCTACTCCTCTCATATTCACAATCCCTTTATTGCGCTTTGCTCGCACGATGCGACCGAGGAAAGCGGTGACGCGTACGGCTTCAATCTTGTTTATACGGGCAACTTCCTTGCCAGCGCGGATATGGATTCCGACGGCGGCGGGCGTGTGCTGATGGGCATCAATCCCGAGGGCTTTTCGTGGCATCTTGAGCCCGGTGAGAGCTTCACCTCTCCCGAGGCTGTGATGGTCTACTCCAACGAGGGTCTTGGCGGTATGAGCCGTATCTTCCACCGCCTTTACAGAAACAACCTTTGCAGAGGCGCTTGGAAGAACAAGAAGCGCCCGATCCTGATCAACAACTGGGAAGCAACGTACTTCAAATTTGATGAAGAAAAGCTTTACGATATCGCAAAGGCTGCATCCCAGCTCGGCATCGAAATGCTTGTGATGGACGACGGCTGGTTCGGCACACGTAACTCCTCGCGCTCGGCGCTTGGCGACTGGTTCGTCAACGAGGAAAAGCTGAAGGGTGGCCTTGGTAAGCTTGTGGAGCGCGTGAACGGCCTTGGTATGAAATTCGGCATCTGGTTTGAGCCCGAAATGGTCTCCAGAGACAGTGACCTCTTCCGCGCGCATCCCGAATGGGCATTGCAAACCCCGGGTCGCCCGATGAGCATTTCCCGTCACCAATATACACTGGATATGAGCCGCGCGGACGTGCGCGATTACCTGTTCGACTGCATCAAGAAGGTGATGGACAGCGCCAATATCGCTTACATTAAGTGGGATTTCAACAGAACGCTCACCGAGGTCGGCAGCGCGCTGCTTGGCCCCGATAAGCAGCAGGAGGTCTTCCACCGCTACGTGCTTGGACTTTACGAGCTGCTGGAGCGCCTGCTCACCGCATATCCCGAGCTGCTTTTGGAGGGCTGCGCTAGCGGCGGCGGTCGCTTCGACCCCGCTTGGCTCTACTACTCGCCCCAATTCTGGGCAAGCGACGACACCGATGCGATCGAGCGTCTTGATATTCAGTACGGTACCTCGATGTGCTACCCCACCTCGACGGTCGGTGCGCATGTTTCCGCCGTTCCCAACCACCAGGTTGGCAGGACCACTCCGCTCAAAACGCGCGGCGACGTGGCAATGGCAGGCACGTTTGGCTACGAGCTTGACCTCACGGTGCTCACCGACGAGGAAAAGGAGATCGTCAAAGCGCAATGCGCCGATTACCACAAGTATTATGACGTGATCCATTACGGTGATCTTTACCGTCTGATCTCCCCGTGGAAGGATAGAACGCGCTGCGCATGGATGTACGTTTCCGAGGATAAGAGCGAGGCACACGTGACCTATGTCGTGATCCGTAAGCGCGTGCACGAAAGGCATTTTGTAAGGCTTGCGGGGCTTGATCCGAGCAAGCGCTATCTCAACGAGCAAACGGGCCAGGTGCTGTCGGGCAAGACCTGGATGAACGCAGGAATGTGCGTGCAGGGCGGGCCCAATGATTTCACCTCATTCACCTTCCACCTCGTCGCGGTTGATTAAATGCTATAAGGTCTTGCAAGCATAAGGCAGGATGCCGCAAGCGCAGAAAAAGAGGCTGTCACAAATGCGAAATTTGTGACAGCCTCTTTTTTATATAATTTTTCAAAAAACTCTTTTCAAAATGTAAAATATATGTTATAATAATAAAAATAACAAAATCATTACGCGTGATGTGTTGAGTTTTGTAAAAATTCAATCATTCTTCACATAGCATGCATCTTGATCTGGTAGAATATAGTAAATTTTCGTCGGAAGGAGTCTTTTGGAATGGTTGGCACGAAATTGCTGGTCGTAGATGACGATCCCAACATTTGCGACATACTGAAAACACACTTTGAAAAAGAAGGATACGAGGTTCTGACAGCCGGTGACGGCGTGGAGGGGCTTTCCCTGTTCAAATCAGCTTCTCCCGATCTTGTCCTGCTTGATATTATGCTTCCCAAGATGGATGGGCAGCAGATGCTGGCGGAGATCCGCAAGGACTCGCAAAAGCCCGTGATCATGGTGACAGCAAAGGGCGAGGTGTTTGACAAGGTGCTGGGCCTTGAAATGGGTGCTGACGACTTTGTGGTCAAGCCCTTTGACCTCAAGGAGCTTTCTGCCAGAGTCAAGGCGGTGCTGCGCCGTTACCGCGCGCATCTGCAGACCGACGAGGGCGACGTGATCAAGTTTGAAAACTTTGAGATCAGCCAAGAAAAGTTTGAGCTGAAGCTGAAGGGCAAGAAGGTAGATATCCCCCCCAAGGAGCTCCAGCTTCTGTATTGCCTTGCCTCTAACCCCAACCGCGTGTTCAGCCGCGAGCAGCTGCTGGAGCACGTGTGGGATTTTGCCTTCCTTGGCGATTCCAGAACGGTGGACGTACATATCAAGCGCCTGCGCGAAAAGCTGGAGGGCGTTTCCGATAAATGGGCGCTCAAAACCGTTTGGGGCATCGGATATAAGTTCGAGCTTTATAATTAAATAGCTTATGCCGCCGCAGGCGCGTTTCGCGGCGGCATTTGGTTTTATCCAAGGAGAATGAAATGAGCATTATTCCAACGAGCCTGAAGATCGGCGTCAAGACCCCTTTTCGTGCTTTGCACATGACCGACACGCACCTCACCTATGCCGATCTGCGCGACGGTGAGCGAAAGGTGCAGCTCGCCGAAAGGCGTGCGCGCTCGTTTCCTCGCGCGGCGGAAATGCTGCAGCTCGCAGCCGAGGTGTCAAAGAGTGAAAACGTGCCGATCCTGCACACGGGCGATCTGATCGACTTTGTCTCGCTTGCGAATCTGGAGGCGGTCGAGCAATTTATCGCGCAAAACGATTGCTTTTTTGCAACGGGAAATCATGAATTTTCGCTATACGTCGGCGAGGCAAAGGAGGATGCGGCATATCGCAACCAAAGCCTGCCCGCGGTGCAAAAGGTCTTTAAAAACGACATACGTATGGCATCTCGTGTGATCGGCGGCGTCAATTTCGTGGCATTGGATAACGGCTATTATCTGTTTGAGCCCGAGCAGCTTGCGTTTCTCAAAAACGAGGTCCAGAGAGGGCTGCCCGTGGTGCTGTTGATGCACAATCCGCTCCACGAGCCAAGGTTGTACGAATTTATGATGCAGCGCGACTCTTGCGCGTATCTGGTGGCAGTACCCGAGGCGTTGATGGCAAGCTATCCTGACGGTCGCGCCGAGCAGCAGCGCGCGGATGCCATCACGCTTGAAACGGTGGAATATATCAAAAACGAAACGCAGATCAAGGCGATCATCGCGGGGCATCTGCACAAGGATTATGAGGGCGTGTTCGCCGATCGCATCCCGCAGATCGTGACGTCGTGCACGAAGCTGCGCTTGATCGAATTTACCTAACAGCTCGCCTCGCAAGATAACGACAGGGAAAGGGAGGAAGATATGTTTAAAAGTGTATTCGCCAAATATATTTCGGCGTTCATGTTTATCATTTTCATCAGCTTTCTCCTGCTTGTGGTCATCATCACGAGCATGGTCAATAACTATGCCGTGAATGCCAAAAAGGAGCTGCTTTCCAACACGGCAACGGGTGCTGCGGAGTTCCTTGAAGCACGGACCGATATGATCTCCACGGATTTCACCAAGATGATCGAGCTGTATTCCGACGACGTGGACCGCATGCTGCGCTCACTTTCAGCCACAGGGGATGATATCACCATCCTGCTGGTGGACAACAGCGGTGACGTGGTGCGTATGATCTCTGCCGAGGGTGAGACGGGACCAAGCGACGCGGTGATCCCGCGCAACATTATGAACGAGGTCAATAACAACGTCCGTTTGGAGGAATTTGAAACGCTGGAGGGCGTGTTTGACGCTCCTCACTTTTTCTATACCGCGCCTGTTTTTACCGATGACGGTTACGTGTGCGGTACGGTCTTTGCCTGCTCCTCATCCGCTGTGCAGGATGAGCTGCTTGGCGTTATGATCAAAACCATTATCATTGCATCGCTTTGGATCATGCTGGCGGCACTTGTTGCCGTCTATATCATCACCCAGCGTGTCATCGGGCCCCTGAAGGATATGAGCCGTATGGCGAAGGATTTTGCGGCAGGGAACTTTGCCGCCCGCGTGCCCGTGCGCGGTAATGACGAGGTCGCGGAGCTTGCCGTGGCGTTTAATAACATGGCGGACTCGCTTTCCCGACTTGAGGTGATGCGCAACACCTTCGTTGCGAACGTGTCGCACGATCTGCGCACACCCATGACCACGATATCGGGCTTTATCGATAACATTTTGTCGGGCGCGATCCCGTCCGAAAAGCGTTCCTACTATCTGGAGCTGATCCGCACCGAGGTACAGCGCCTGGCGCGCCTTGTCACCTCCTTGCTTGACATTTCCCGCATCCAGGCGGGCGACCGAAAGTTTGATCTGCGACCCTTCGATATTTGCGAAATGGCGCGCAGGATTCTGATCTCGTTTGAATCAAAGATCGAAGCGAAGCGCCTCGAGGTCGAATTTTATTGTGACGAAGAACGCCTTTACGCCATCGCCGATCACGATGCGATCTATCAGATCCTGTATAACCTGTGCGAAAATGCGGTAAAATTCTCAAAAGAAGGGGGCAAGCTCAGTGTATCCCTCTCGCTTACGGAGGAACATCACGTGACGGTTGCTGTTTATAATGAAGGTGAGGGCATTGCCGCCGCAGACCTTCCGTTTATATTCGAGCGCTTTTATAAGGGCGATAAGAGCCGCGGACTTGACAAAAGCGGCGTTGGACTTGGCCTGTTTATTTCCAAAACGATCATCGATGCCCATCACGAAAAAATATGGGCAGAGAGCGAGGAGGGCAAATTCTGCAGTTTCCTGTTCACCCTACCTCTTGCAGATGCATAAGAAATGAGGAGTTAGTATGGAAGAAGAAAAGAAGATATCCGAGGATGCGGCCGCACCCGAACCCACGGAATCGCAACAACCAAGCAAAGCAGAGCTTGAAAGCGAAGCGGTGCAAAGCGATGCAGCCGAGGTGCAAGCTGAGGGCGAAGCGGTGCAGGGAGATATAGCCGAGCCGCAGGAGCAGCCCCCGGAGCAGCACGCAGAGCCGCTTGTGTGGGGCTTTGGCGATCAAAACGCGGTCTTGCAGCTACAGCCTAAAGAAGAAAAGAAGAAGAAAACGGGGCAGATCGCCTTTTTCACCGTATTCGGCGCCATTTTCGGCATCTGTGTGCTGTTGCTGTTTCTGACACTTTGGCTTGGTGACGAGGGCTTTGAGATCATCCGCAATATCAGAAGCGAGCGCGTGATCTACGTGCGTGAGGACGACGGCACAAGCGGCTTGCTGACCCCCAACGAGGCGGCGCAAAAGGTGGGGGACTACACGGTCACGATCCTGGTGACCACCGCGCTTGGCAGCGGGAACGGCTCGGGATTTATCTATTCCGCTGACGGTCATATCGTCACAAATTATCACGTTATCGAGGGTGCGACCTCGGTGCAGGTCGTTTTATCCACGGGTAAGGCATATGATGCCACGGTCAAGGGATATAATGAAGCAGCCGATATTGCCGTTTTAAAGATCGATGCCGAAAATCTTGTCCCCGCAGCGCTGGGCAGCTCCGCTGATCTCTTGGTGGGGGATGACGTGTTGGTTGTCGGTACGCCCGCTAAGCTTGATTATGCGGGGACGACGACCTTTGGCAAGGTGTCTGCTACCAACCGTTTGGTCGCACTGACCGATGCTTCGGGAACTGTCGTCAAGAAAATGACGTTGATCCAGACCGATACAAGCGTCAATCCCGGTAATTCGGGCGGCCCGCTTGCCGATCTGTACGGCAAGGTCGTTGGCGTCGTTGTGATGAAGGTGTCGACCTATGGCGGTGCCACCTATGACGGGATCGGCTTTGCTTTGCCCATCGACGGGGTAAAGCTGATCGTCAATGACATCATCCAAAAGGGTGCGTTCAACGGCATCAATCCGATCGCCGAGGGGCGCTCGTTGCTTGGTGTCACGGGCCACGGTGGCACGAAGGGGATGTGGTATTCCGACGTGGCGGATGCGCTGACGGGCTCGATGAGCGCTTCCGAGACCGAGCAGCCGGGATATCACTTTATGAAGGAGACCGGTGTTTACGTCACGGCAGTCAATGGCGGCGATGCCAAGGGCAAAATGCAATCAGGAGATATCATCACCAAGATCAACGGCCTGCAGGTGAGCACCGTTTATGATCTGATCGCCGAAGCCAATCGCCATTATGCGGGCGAGAGGGTCGTGTTGACCGTGATCAGAGGAAATGAAACGATCGAGGTTTCAGTCAGACTTTATGAGGATGCCGCCAAGTAAACGGCGGCGCTTCAAAATTTACATACGAGAGGGGAAAATATGCTTCCTTTTTTAGAACCGTTACGGCATATGACCGTCGATAACAGCATTTACGTCACCTTGTTCCGCCTCGCGATCGCGGCGTTTTGCGGCGGCGTGATCGGTCTTGAGCGCGGACGCAAGCGCCGCCCTGCGGGCTTCCGTACCCATATGCTTGTTTGTATCGGTGCCGCGCTTGCGATGCTGATCAGCCAATATCTCACCATGATGACCGAAACCTATTGGGCAAGCCTTTTGATGATGGCAAGGACCACGCCCGGCACGACCGACGTGGCACGTCTTGGCGCACAGGTCATCAACGGCATCGGCTTCCTTGGTGCGGGCACCATCATCGTCACGGGCCAGCAGGAGGTCAAGGGACTCACCACCGCGGCGGGCCTTTGGGCATCCGCCTGTATGGGACTTTGCGTTGGCGCGGGCTTTGTGGAGGGCGCTTTCCTTGGTTGCGTGCTGATCAGTGTGACGATCATTGTGTTCAGCCGCCTGGAGCGCCTCATTCTTGCAAGATCGCGCAATCTGAACCTGAACGTGGAGTTTGAGCACGTGGACGACGTGGGTAAGATCATTTCGGCGATCAAATCGCAAAATATCCGCATTTTTGACGTGGAGATCCACAAGAGCAGAAACGCCGAAAAATGCCCCTCGGCTGTGTTTTCCGTGCGGCTGCCAAAGCGTATGGCACACACGGAGCTGCTGACCTTGCTCGCGGACGTGGAAAACGTTCGCTCGATCGAAGAACTGTAAGGGGGATATTGTGATGCAGGAATTTTTAGATTATCTTCGCTTTGCGGATGGCTTTCATATGTGGGGGGCTGTCGCGCGTATGCTGCTTGCCGTGATCTGCGGCGGTATTATCGGCATTGAAAGAGAGCGTAAGCGCCGCCCTGCGGGCTTCCGCACGCACATTCTGATCTGTCTTGGTGCATCGCTGACGATGCTGACCAGCCAATATATCTATTTGGAATTGAAGCTGTTCACCGACCTTGCACGTCTTGGCGCGCAGGTCATTGCGGGCATCGGCTTCATCGGCGCGGGTACCATCATCGTGACCAAGCGCCGCCAGGTCAAGGGGCTGACCACCGCGGCAGGTCTTTGGACCTCTGCTATCGTCGGTCTTGCCATCGGTGCGGGTTATTTTGAGGCGGCGCTGATCGCTACCGCCTTGATGATCGTGGTGGAGCTGGTGCTTTCCCGTCTGGAGTATTTCATTATGTCCACGGCAAAGGGCATCAATCTCTACATAGAATATAAAGAGGCCGACACACTCGTGCGAATGACCGAGTATCTGCGCGACCACAAGGTCGGTGTCACCGATCTGCAGATCACCAAATCGGGTGCTGCCACCAAAAATCCTTGCGCGATCTTCTCTCTGGAGCTGCCGCACAAGCTGACACACGATAAGCTGATGACCGCCCTTGCGGGCATCGACGGCGTTGTGTCTGTCGAAGAGCTTTAATAAAAAGCCGTCCGCGATTTTCGCGGACGGCTTTTCGATCCTTCAAAAAAATCATTGAAAATTGTAAGATTTTTGCTTTTCCCAAGTCTTATAAATGGAGGAGGTGATAGAGTGACGGCGTTTGAAGAGATCTACAATGCGTATTTTAAAGACGTTTATTTATATATTCTGCGGCTTTCGGGGAACGAGCATATTGCCGAGGAAATAACAAGCGACACCTTCTTCAAGGCAATGCGGTCGATCGACAGCTTTCGCGGAGAGTGCGACGTGCGCGTCTGGCTTTGCCGGATCGCCAAGAATTGCTACTATTCCTACATAAAGAAAAACCGTAAAACAGAGCACGTTGATGAAGCTGAAATGCAGCAGATCCCCGACCCCACGCCGGGCGTAGCGGAGGAGTCTGCCCGCCGTGATGAGATCGAGCACATTGAGCGTATTTTGCACGATGTCAAAGAGCCGTACAAGGAGGTCTTTATGTGGCGCGTATACGCGGCGCTTTCGTTTAAGCAGATCGCCGAAATGTTCGGCAAAACCGAAAATTGGGCTTGCGTCACCTATCATCGGGCGCGAAAAATGATCAAACAAAGATTGGAGGAAGAGAGCCGTGAAAACTGAATGCAGCATCGTCAAAGATCTGCTGCCGCTTTATATGGAGGATATGGTCAGCAGGGAAACGGCGCAATACGTTAGCGACCATTTAAAGGAATGCCCCGAATGTCGAGCCGAGCTTGCCGAGCTGAAGGGGGGCACAGGGCTTGCTGCGATCGAGGGCAAGTCGACCTTGGATACAAACTCTGCAAAGCCGTTTCAGAAAATGATGAGGCGAATGAACAGACAATTCCATATGCTTGCATACTCGCTGATCATTTTCTTTATTTTTCTTGGCTTTGCGTGGACAGCGGGCGAAAATCTGATGTATAACAGCTTGATCATGCCGATCGTGGGCGTTTTCGGTTATTATGTGTTCAAGTGGAAGGCGGTCTATAAGGTTCCTGTGTTACTACTTTTGATCGACCTTGCGGTCTTTGCGTTTCAGCTTGTTGAGATCGGATTTGCTGATACGATCGGTTGGACCTTTATTTATTCCATTTTCGTTCTTGTCGGCGTGGCGATCGCCTTCCTTTTCCACTATGCCATCAAAAAGGAGGATCAAAAATGAAGAAACGGGTATTGAAAATATCTGCGCTGTGCCTTGCGATCGCTTTGATCATCGGCGTTTGCTGGTTTGCAAACAGTCTTGTCGGAAATCCGATCTCAAAGGCAATGGCGCGCCATACGGCACAGCAGCATCTTGAGGCAAATTACCCGAATACTGATTATGTGCTTGAAGACGTATCCTACAGTTTTAAGGACGGCAGCTATTATGCCCATATGACCTCTCCCGGTAGTATGGATGGCGATTTTACGCTGACAATATCGATGCTTGGCAAGCTACGAAGCGATGATTACGACTCACGTGTCAAAGGACACGGAAATGTGGCAAGCAGATTGTTTTTTGAGTATCGCGATATGGTAGACACCGTTCTTAACAGTCATTCCTATCCGTATACGGTATCGATGGGATACGGTGACTTGGAGTTTGAGCGCGAGGCGGGCGCGGGGGAAATTGAAGGAGCGCTGAAGCGCTCGGAGCTTGTCAACGATCAGTTTTACAACGTGGGGGAGCTTGGCGCCAAAAACGGAGAGCTTGTGCTGTATATTGACAGCGACACCGTAAGCAATGAAAAGGCGGCGGAGATATTGCTGGAAACCAAAAAGCTGATGGATCAATCGGGCATATCCTTTTACTGTGTGCATTTTGTGTTAAGATATCCGCCATACGATGCCGAAAAATCGTACCAACGCCCCGAGGGAGAGATCAACTTGCGCTCGCTTTTATATAGTGATATATACGAGGACGGTATGGTCGATCGCGTACAAAAGGCGGCTGAAGAAACAAAGCAATATTACGAAGAGCAGGATAAAATAAAGCAATAATAACACACCGCCCTCGTCCAACCTTGGACGAGGGCGGTGTGTTTTTGTTATAAATCTTTACTCACCAAAGGTGAAGCGTTGACTTATTTCAATGCAGCCTGAGCGGCAGCAAGGCGTGCGATCGGCACACGGAAGGGAGAGCAGGAAACGTAGTCAAGGCCAAGAGTGTGGCAGAACTCAACGGATGTGGGGTCGCCACCGTGCTCGCCGCAGATACCGACGTGCAGCTTCTTGTTGTTCTCGCGGCCCATCTTCACAGCCAGATCCATCAGCTTGCCGACACCGGTCTGGTCAAGCTTTGCGAAGGGATCGTTCTCGAAGATCTTGGCATCGTAGTAAGCGCCAAGGAACTTGCCTGCGTCATCACGGGAGAAGCCGTAGGTCATCTGGGTCAGGTCATTGGTGCCGAAGCAGAAGAAGTCAGCGTTCTGAGCGATCTCGTCAGCGGTGAGGCATGCGCGAGGAATCTCGATCATGGTACCAACCTCGTAGTCGAGCTTCACGCCTGCAGCGGCGATCTCAGCATCAGCGGTTGCAACCACAACGGACTTGACGTACTTGAGCTCCTTGACGTCGCCAACCAGAGGGATCATGATCTCGGGAACGACCTTCCAATCGGCATGCTTCTTCTGGGTGTTGATCGCAGCGCGGATGACAGCGGTGGTCTGCATCTTTGCGATCTCGGGGTAGGTGACAGCCAGACGGCAGCCACGGTGACCCATCATGGGGTTGAACTCGTGCAGGGAAGCGATGATCGCCTTGATATCCTCAACGGTCTTGCCCTGGGTTTTAGCAAGCAGCGCGATCTCCTCCTCGGTGGTGGGAACGAACTCGTGCAGAGGGGGATCCAGGAAGCGGATGCAAACGGGCGTGCCTTCAAGTGCCTCGTAGAGCTTCTCGAAGTCGCTCTGCTGATAGGGCAGGATCTTTGCAAGCGCGACCTCGCGCTCCTCGGCGGTATCAGAGCAGATCATCTCGCGGAATGCGGCGATACGGTCTGCCTCAAAGAACATATGCTCGGTACGGCACAGACCGATACCCTCAGCGCCAAGCTCTCTGGCCTTCTTTGCGTCGGTGGGAGTGTCGGCGTTGGTGCGGACCTTCAGGGTGCGGAACTTGTCAGCCCAACCCATGATGGTGCCGAAGTTGCCGGAGATCTCTGCGTCAACGGTGGGAACGATACCGTCGTAGATCTTACCGGTGGAGCCGTCAATGGAGATATAGTCGCCCTCGTGGTAGGTCTTGCCTGCCAGAGTAAACTTCTTGTTTTCCTCGTCCATTGCGATCTCGCCGCAACCGGAAACGCAGCACTTACCCATACCGCGGGCAACAACGGCTGCGTGAGAGGTCATACCGCCGCGAACGGTCAGGATGCCCTGAGCGGCCTTCATACCGGTGATATCCTCGGGAGAGGTCTCGAGACGAACGAGAACGACCTTCTTGCCGGCTGCCTTCCAAGCCTCTGCATCCTCAGCGGAGAATACGATCTGGCCGCAAG
>JAGALS010000035.1 GCA_017625065.1 Clostridia bacterium
AGCGCACCGAAAAACGCAAACTCCAATTGTTGCCAAACAACCAAGAAAAGGTAAGTATACTTGTACCATACTTGAAGGAATTTGCATTTTTACCAAATTCAAAAAATGTGGTACAACAAAAGAGTATAAATACCCCTTGGTAAATATACTTGCTTTTCTAATATTTAGGTTGTTTGGCCCTTCCATTTTATCACAAAAGCTCGTTTTTGTAAAGCAATATGAAGAAATTATTATATAAATATTGCTTTATATGTCGAAATTCGTTATACTTATGACGAGGTGATTCTATGAACGCAAATTTTGAATCTACACTTTCAAAAGACAAAGAAAAAGACTCGCGGCACGGCCGCAAGCCGAATCAGCGGATGAAGCACATCTTTGTGTTGCACTATCTGATGGAGCATTCAGACGAGCAGCATCCGGTCAAGCTGGAGGATCTGAAAGAAGCGCTGAAAGAGAACGGTATTCCGGCGGAGCGCAAGGCGCTTTACAAGGACATTGAGGAAATCAACATCGTGCAACTGATGGCGCGCGAGGGCGTTTCTTTTGACGAAGCGGCTGAGATGCTGCTGGAAGATCCGGATGAATATCAGACTGTCAAATACAAGAAGAAGCACGGTTATTTTGTTGCCAAACGCCCTCTCGAATTGGACGATGCGCGCTTGCTTGCAGAATGTGTGCAAACCGCACGTTTTGTGACTGCGCGTGAGAGCGAAACGCTGGTGGAAGGGCTTGGCAGCTTTTTGAGCGAGCACCAGCGCGACAGCATCCAACACAAGCCCTTTGCCATTGCAAGAGCAAAGACAAATAATGCGCAGGTTTTCACCAACGTGGATACCATTCATACTGCAATGGAGAAAAGCACGGAGCACGCACCTGAAAAGATCCGGTTTAAGTATTTGAAGTGCACACTTCAAAGCACCGGCGAGCTGGAAACACGGCGCCACGGCGAGTTCTATGTTGTCAGCCCTCACGCCATTATGATCAATGACGGAAACTATTATTTACTGGGCATTGAGGACAAGAGCAAGAAGCTTCGCACGTATCGCATTGATCGCATGACTCACGTAAGGGCGATTGGCGAAGTGCGAGAGGGAAATGCGGATACCGAGAATTTCAAGGAGTATCTTGATACTTACGCGCAACGTGTGTTCTCTATGTACGGTGGTCGCCGCGAATCTGTGCGCATCCGTTTTACCAATGATCTTTTGGATACGGTTAAGGATCGCTTTGGGCATTATGCGACCTATCTGCTCGATGGCGCCAAGCACTTTACTGTATCGGTAGTGATCGAGGTGAGCCCCATGTTTTTCGGTTGGCTTTGCGGCTTTGGAAACAAGGCGAAGCTTTTGTCGCCCTCTCCGGTCATCGAGGAATTCACGAAACACCTTGCCAAGATGCAAGAGCTGTACCAATAAGAAAAGCGAGAAAGTTTGAACTTTCTCGCTTTTTGTGTTATAATGAAAAAAAGACGTTTGAGGGGAGAGTTTATGGAAAAGCTTGAATTGGATCTGTGGTTAAAATGGCCGGAAAAAGAGGCGAATAGAATTAGTTTGTTTTATGAGGTTCCTCCAACAATTGATGATGGGATGAATAGTTGTTTTCAAGAGAAGATTAGGAAATTCAATAACTCTGTAATGCATTTGCTTGATAGCGTACAAAGCATTGAATCTACAACGATTAACGATGTTCCGATCTTATCATTGTGTCAAGATACAGGGAGCGAGATTGATATTATTTATCGTAGAATGTTGCGGAACGTGTATATGGAACTTTTCATATATCAAGAGAAGTTATTGAATATTGTTTGTAATTTGTTTTTCGTTAAAGTTTGCCGAGGTAGCAAATCTAATATGAAAGCATTAAAGAAACGTATTAAGTATTCCGCAGCATTAAAAAGCTTTTGTGAGAGATGTGATGAGTTTATTATTGATAAAAGATGCCAAGATGTGATGAGAATAAGGGATGACGAAGTGCACAATATGTCGCAGATAGATAGTTTCCATTACGATTTGGAAAAGACCGAAACTGGTGTTAAACCAGTCACAAAAGGGTACAAACTGAAAGCAACAGATTTGCGCGATAATTATATCTATACATTGCAGAAACTTTTGGAAGTGCGTAAGAGTGTGCAAGAGATTTTGGATCAAAATGATTTTTGGAAGATTTTTTACGCATTGAAAAAAGACGGACAAGAAATTTGGATAAACTAAAAAAGCGAGAGGGAAATCCCTCTCGCTCTTTCATTTTAATGCCGCCACCGGGCTGAAATTTTGGTATCTTTTTCGCATGTCATCGCTATTGAGGTCGAGATATGCTTCCTCAGTCACGCGCACGCTGGAGTGACCGAGAATTTTGCTGAGCGTGAACACGTCCATGCCGTTCATCAGGCACCGCTTGGCAAAGTTATTGCGCAGGCAATGTGGCGAGATGCTATCCTTCAGCCCTGCGCGTTTCAAATACTTTTTGAAATTCGTTTCGAAGTTGGAAACGCTGATCGGCGCGCCGGTGCTTTTGACGGGGAAGAGATATTCCGTTTCGGTGTACCTGTCCTTGTACTGGATCCAGCGCCGCACAATCGTTTCTGTTTTGGGAGAAAAGAATACCATACGATCCTTGCGGCCTTTGGTGATCTCCGCACGCAGAAAGATCTGTCTTTTGGCGAGGTTGATGTCTTCAAGCAAGAGCATGGTGCATTCTCCAAGGCGCATGCCGGTGTCAATCATTAGCATGATCATGGCAAAATCTCGGTGCTCGGCAAAATAGGACTTGTCAAGATGCCCCACAAGGCGCTTGAATTCCTCATCATCGAGATATTCTTTAGCTTTCCTATTGTTTTTGAGCTGCTGGATCTTTTTCATGGGATTCTTTTTCAGCAGATAATCCCGATCCAGCCAATTGAAAAACACGCGCAGATTGCGGATATAGTTATTGACGGTGGTGACGGAAATGGGATTGCGGTAATCGCGGCGGCGCTCCGGATAGTTGGTTTGCTTTCTCTTGTCATCGGCATAAAGGGAATATTTGCCCCTCTCCATCAGATCGGTGATGTAGCGGCGGATCACACCCTCGGTGACATGATCCACACTTTCGATCTGAAGCTGCTCCTTGCACCAGCGCGCAAACAGGCGCAAGCTCTGTTCATAGCTGATCATGGTTTTTTCACGAAGCTGGCGACTGCGGCAGAAGAGCATAAACTCATCCAATTGAAAATCAAAATTCAAGTTTTCCATACAAAAATACTCCTGTTCATAGGTATGATTTGTACCCAATAGAGCAGGAGTATTCATAGGTTTGACAAATAAAGTTTATAGGTTTTAGATCACTTTTTCATTGAAAGTTGCATGTATTCATAGGCATAGTTGCAAAAAGTTGATACAAAGTTGATTCGTGCAAACCCCGATGTTTACTGGCTTTCAGCCACTTATTAATACAGCTTATATTTCAACCTCAAATTATCCGCGATCATCGCAATAAACTCCGAATTGGTGGGCTTTCCTCTGTTATTCTGAATGGTGTACCCGAAGTAGCTGTTGAGGGTATCCACGTCGCCTCTGTCCCACGCGACCTCGATCGCGTGGCGAATGGCACGCTCCACGCGGCTTGTGGTGGTCTGATATTTCTTCGCCACAGAAGGGTAGAGCACCTTCGTGACCGAATTGATGATGTCGCTATCCTGAATGGTTAAGAGAATGGCGGTGCGTAAGTACTGATAACCCTTGATGTGCGCGGGAACGCCGATCTGATGGATGATCTTGGTGACCTGCGTTTCGATATCGGGCGTGTTGCTATCCACGGGAGCCGCGGGGGATTGCGCCTTGCCGCGATTGCTGTCACGCGCTTCAAGCAGGCGGCGCAGATGCTCACAAAGGCTGTTCATATCAAAGGGCTTCATCAAAAAGGAGTCGGCGCCCGCTGTGATCGCTTCGGTGATCATGGTTTGGTTGGCAACGGGCGAAAACATCAGAAATACGGGCGCGCGCTCGGGCGAAAAATCAATGCTTTTGGCGTTGCGTAGCACGCCAATGCCATCAAGGCGTGTCAGCATCATATCAAGGAGTGCCGCATCGTAGCGACCGTGGCGCAGCTTTTGCAGCGCCTCCTCGCCATTGCTCGCCTCGTCGATCAGGCGGTAGCCCGCGCGCATCAGCGCCTCGCGTATGATCTGTCGCTCTCCTGCGCCTTCGTCTGCAATCAAAATTTTCTTGTTCAGGTCCATCTTTTATATCCTCCGAAAAATATGGTAATTTTTGGTACGTGTATATATTACCATATATTTCCAAAAATTACAAGTGTTTCCAACATAAAAAATGCGACAAAAAAATGGCAGCATCTTTGGTAAATATTACCAACTGTTGCCATTTTTTGATACCGTTCGACGATATTTTGATTTTTACTGCGGATGATGCTGACAGGCGTGGGTGAAAAAGCCGTCAAGAGAAAGGGTAAAACGCCCCTTTTCGTCGGCGGAAAAGCCAATACGGCGCAGTAGTGCGCTATCTTCACATTCGCCGTCGAAAAAGGCGATTTTCACGCCACACAGATCAATAAAGTTCAGTGCGGCGCGGCCCATGACGAACAGGCAGTCGTCGGGGTCGTCGTTGCCCTTTGTCGCAAGGTGATAGATGTGTCCGCCCTCGGCATCCATACCGAATTGGCACATTCCCGCAAAGGCACCTTGTCCGTTATAAGCGCCGTACGCGAGCAGCTCGGCGCGGTAGGGGATTTGGCAAAGCGCGCAAAGGCGCTCTTGGTCTTCTTTGCTTTGAATCGGTTTTACGGTGATCATGCTTTACTCCATTATATCAGTTCGTTCCTTTTAAATAAGCCACTTCCGCTTCGGTCAAATGGCGGTATTTTCCAATGGGCAGATCGCCAAGGCGTATGCTGCCGATGGCAACGCGCGTGAGTGCGGTGATCCGCAAGCCGACCGCCTCGCACATCCGTCTGATCTGACGGTTGCGCCCCTCGTGCAGCTCCACGGCAAGCAGTGTGCCGCCCTCGGTCTGCCCGTGAAGGCGTACCCGCGCGGGGAGCGTGCGGTAGCCGTCCAGCACAAAAGGCTCATTGAGCGCTGCGAGCTGCTCCGCGCTGACAGCACCCTTGACCGCGACCACGTAATGCTTTGCGATCTCGTGACGGGGGTGCGTGAGGCGCTCGGTCAGCGCGCCGTCGTCGGTGAGCAGCAAAAGGCCGTCCGAATCCATATCCAGCCGTCCGACGGGATAGACGCGGTAGGGTAGGCTCTGCACCAACGTCGCCACTGTGGGGCGCCCTTTTTCGTCGGAGAGCGTGGTGACAAAGCCACGGGGCTTATTTAATAAAATGTAATGACGTGTTGCGTTTTTGACGTATTTCAGCGCCTTGCCGCAATATTCCACAAGGTCGCTCTCTGGGTCGATTTTATCGCCAATCTGCGCCACGGTACCGTTGACAAGCACGCGCCCCGCGCGGATCTCGTCCTCGGCGGCACGGCGGGACAGCACACCGCAATCGGTGAAAAATTTTTGCAATCGGATAGGCTCCATTTTCAACGTCCGCGCCGCTTGGCGCGCTCACTTTCAGAATAGTTTTTTGATGCGATCCCACAGGGTCTGCTCGGCTTTTGCGGCGGGCACGGCATCTGCCGTGACAAGAGGGATCTCGCCAAGCACGGTGTCGCCCATACGGTAGATCAGCCGCCCTTTCACTTCACCCTTGCCAAAGCCGCCGAATAGAAAGCGCGGCGCTTCCACGATGCAGCTGATCTCACCGTGCGTGGCAGGGAGCGTGAGGCGAAGCGCTTCGCTTGGCGTGAGCAAGACCTCGCCCGAGGTACCGCCCACGACAGGCAATGTGAGTGGTGCAGGGTCGGGGGCAAAGGCAACGTATTGCGAAAAGCCCCACTCGTGAAGTGCTGTGTGATCGCGCCAATCGTTTGGATCGTTTAAGGTCACGGCGATCAGGGTCAGCCCCTCACGCCTTGCGGCGGAAACAAGACAACGTCCGCTTGCCTTGGTAAAGCCTGTTTTCACGCCGATCGCACCGTCAAAGGTGCGAAGCAGCTTGTTGTGATTGAGAAACAGGCGGCTGGCATTTGTGCCGATCTGCGGCGCGGAATAGCGCGCCGTGGAAGCAATCTCGGCAAAGATCTCGTTTTCCATCGCCACGGCGGTCAAAAGTGCTAATTCCCGTGCGGTGGTATAGTGCGCCTCATCCTGCAAGCCGTGCGGATTACAGAAATGGGTGTCTTTTAGCCCTAACGCTATGGCTTTTTCGTTCATCAGCGCGGCAAAATCTTCGATACTGCCCGCTGTATGAATGGCAAGCGCCGCCGCCGCATCATTCGCGGAGGAGAGCATCAGGGCATAAAGCAGGGTACGCACCTTGATCTGCTCGCCCGCGAACAGATAGATCGACGAGCCTTCTGTTCCGACAGCTTTTTGGTCGACGGTCACCGTCGCCTCAAGATCACAGCGCTCCAAAACGACAAGCGCCGTCATGATCTTGGTGGTGCTTGCCATCGGGCGGCGCGTGTCGGCATCCCGCTCGGCAAGCAGCTTGCCGCTGACGGGATCAAGCAACGCGTAGGAGGCGGCGCTTGTCTGCGGAGCCGCTGTCACGGGCACTGTTGCTTCGGGCAAGACCGAAAAGCTTGCCGTATCAAGGGGCAGGGCTGCCCCCGCGACACTTGTTGCGGCGCAAATGGGCAGACAAAGGAGAATTGACAAAAGGCAGGGAACGGTATGAAAAAACCGCTTTTTTCGCACACAAACACCTCCATTAGCATATACTGCTACACTATATGGAGGAAGGGGTGCGGTTATGCCTTAATTCTGCTCGTCCAACACCTCTGCAGCCGCTTCTGCAGCAGCCTCGGCGGCTGCCTCGACCACAGCATCGAGAGGATCGTCGCCGTCGGCCTCGGCATCGGATTTCTTCTTTCTGGAGAACAGCTTCTTGATCCTGGAAAGGATATCGGGTGTTTTTTCGATCAAGGATGCGATGCGCTCGACCGAATCGGGTGCACCCTGACCGCCCAGCGGCAGCATCTCAACGGTGCCGTCTGCATGCACGGCAAGGAAGCACACGGGCTGGACCGAAAGGCCTGTTCCGCCGCCGCCGGCAAACATTTTCTTTTCCTCGATCTTCTTGGAATCAAGACCGCCCGAGGCGTAGCCAACCGACACCTTGGAGATCGGGATCACCGTGGTGCCCGAGGGCGTTTCAATGGGATTTCCCACAACGGTATTGGCATCCACCATTGCGCGGATGCTCTCAAGGGAGGTGCGGATCATTTCCTGCAGTTTGTTTTCATCAGCCATGACGGTTTCCTTTCTGCGCTTTCGCGCTGTCCGCCTTTTGGGCGGCTCTTTTTTTATGATTGGATCGTTTGATCTTGGTTCGTATATAAGCAAATGCTGCGCCAAACAGAATGGCGATCGCGCCCCACACGCGTAAGGAGAAGAAGAGCCTTACGTCAGCGGAGGGCTTTTCGGCGAGGTAGTCGGCAGTGACCGACACGTCGGGGGTCACGGCCTTGAGCTTGGTGACACGGTCAAACAGCGCGAGAAGATAGGAAAGCGATTGACAGACCACACCGTACAAAACGGCGGTCTGTGCCGCATCGCCCGTGGCAACGCGGATATGCAATCTCGCCGCGTGCAGGCGCAAATGCTTGCGCGTTCTGCGAATGAGGGTCGCGCTGATCGCGCGTACAAGCACGATCTTTTCGGCAAGTGTCCTTTTCTTTTTTGAAGGAAACAGATGCTTCTTTTTTGCTTTTTTTGCGGCTTCCTTCGCTGCCTTTTTTGCCGCCTTGCGCGCGTTTTTGGCGGCACGCTTTTTGGAAAGATATTTGCGTTTCGGCACCTTTTGTCGGGGGAAGAGCCGCTTTTGAAAGCACAGAATGTGAAGCGTGACGCGGATGTCGTCCTGCATCACGATGCAAATGCGCGCCCGCAGAGCAAGCAGCAGAACGATCGCAAGCAGGATCGCGCCGATGATGATCAGTGGGATGGGCAAGGGCTATTCCTCCTTTCCTTCGCTTTTTTAAGAGAGGTTATACGGTCTCTTCGGTTGAGTCAGTCGATTCGCTCGGCTCTGCCGTGGGCGCATCGTCCAGAGTCAGCTGTGCGTCGTCGACGGGCTCGGCTTCCTCACCGTCGCCGTTTTGCTCCTCCACCGCGATCGAAAGCTGATCGCCTGCGCCGTTGTCGGGGAGCATCGTCTCGGTCTCGGGCAGATCGTCAAGGGAGCTCAGCCCGAACACGCGCAAAAATTTCTCGGTCGTGCCGTACAAAAGGGGGCGGCCGGGCGCATCCAGGCGGCCGGTTGCGGCGATCAGCTCCTTGTCGATCAGGGAGTTCACGGCATAGTTGCTGTCCACGCCGCGCACCGCATCAATGAAGGCACGGGTAACGGGCTGGTTGTATGCCACAACGGCAAGCACCTCCATTGAGGATGCCGACAGGTTGCCGCCGCGGCGGATGCCCAGCGCCTCACGGATGTAGGTGCCGTACTGCTCCTTGGTGCAGAATTGGCAGGCCTTATCGAAGGTCAGCAGCATAATGCCGTGCTTATCGTTTTGATAGGTCTTGGCGATGCGCTCGACCATACGCTTGACCTCGCGCACACCGATGCCGATGACCTCGGCAAGCTTTTGATAGGGAACGGGGTAACCCGCGGCAAACACGATCGCCTCAATGCACGCCTCAACGCTTTTGATGGGCTGCATCAGGTCGTCTTGCTTTTTATCGGCGACTTCTTGTACTTTTTCTTCAGTGCTCATGGTCGTTCTCCTTTATTTGGATTTGGCAGTCTTTTGCGGCTCTTGCGGCGCGGAGGCAAAATCCGCTTCGGTATTGATCTCCTCGACGTCGGAGGCATCGGGGTTGATGAAGAAGCGCGTGCCCTCACCGTGGATCGAGTCGTCCTCGGCCTCCTCGGCTTCCTCGATCAGGATCTTTCTGATCTTGATCAGCTCCAGAACGCCCATAAACGAGGCGATCATATCGGCAAGCGAGGGTGCATCGATCAAAAGATCGCGCAACGTGGCGGTGCCGAAGGTCGAAAGCGTTTCCAATATCATCACGATCTTGCCCTCAACGGGCACGATCGGCTTGCTGATCATAGGGGTGAAGTTGGTCTTCGCCTTTTCGATCGAGTCGCGGTAGGAAATGATGCGCCGCACCGCCGTGACGAGGTTGGTGACGTCCTGATCCTCCGCCACGTAGGTCTTGTCGGGCGAAATTTCGTCGGTGTCCTTGACCATACGGTTGCTGAAATAGGCGTAAAGCGGATGCATCTTGGGCGCCGCTTCCTTTGCATGCTGGTGGCGGATCAGGATATCCGAAAGGTCAAAGCGCGGGGGCTTTTCTGCCTCTGGCTCACGGGGGAGCAGCATAGCGCTTTTCCATACCATCAGCTGACTTGCCATATTCAAAAACTCGGTGGCGATCTCCATATCCATGGCCTCTGCCTCGGCAAGGAATTCCAGATATTGATCGCAGATCAGTGCGATGGGGATATCCAAAATATTCAGTTTGTTCTTCTCGATCAACGCAAGCAGCAGATCAAGGGGACCCTCGAAATCCGAGAGCTTGTAGGTCATGTTTTCCATGGAAAACTCCTTTTTAAACTTTGTAAGAGCGACAAGCGCCGAAAGCGCCAAAAAGCAAGACTTTGGGACGGGTTCGGATCATTCACTCCTGCCTTTAAATACCAAGAAATCCGCGCATACCGACCATCGCAAACATGCCGCGCATGATCCACGTGCACACAAAGTCGATGAGCATCGAAAGCGGGCCGAGCAGCAACAGCAGCATCACGGCGATCACGATATAGCGCTCATAAGGCGCGATCTTGAAATAAAGGCGCGGGGGAAGCAGTAAAAACAGGATCCGCGAGCCGTCAAGCGGCGGCACGGGCAAAAGATTGAATACGGCAAGCGTGACGTTCATCGACACGCCGTAATACAAAAACAGGATCGCGAAATACGCGAGATTTCGCGTGAATTCGCTTGGCGCGAGAAAGACCTGCTCCCACAGCACGCCAAGCCCCAAAAACCGTAGCAAAAGCAGAAAAACAAGGGCGAGTAAAAGGTTGGAAACGGGGCCCGCAAGCGAGGTCAGCGCCATATCGCGGCGAGGCTTGCGGAAGTAGCGGGCATTGACGGGCACAGGGTTTGCCCAACCAAACCCTGCCACCATCATACACAAAAATCCAAGGGGGTTCAGGTGCTTCATGGGGTTCAGCGTCAGCCGCCCCAAATTACGGGCGGTGGGATCGCCCAGCCGCCACGCGGCAAAGCCGTGTGCGGTCTCGTGCAGGGAAAGGGATAGCAGAATGATGGGAAGTGTCAGAAGGATCGAGATGATGTAGGTCTGCATATCCCCACCACTTAAAATATGGCGGAACATCAGATCATCCTTTCTTATTTTTGATCACAGCGCACAAGATCCTCATAGGTCTCGCGGCGCACGGCGACACGTGCCTTGCCGTCCCTTAGCATCACGATGGGGGCACGGGGCAGGCGGTTATAGTTGGATGCCATGGAGTAGTTGTAAGCACCCGTGCAAAGCACGGCGAGAATGTCTCCGCGCCGCGGTGCTTGCAGCGCCATCCCCTCGCCGATGAGGTCACCCGACTCACAGCAGCGGCCTGCCACCGTGGCGCGGTAGTCCTTCGGCTCGCTTGCGCGATTGGCGATGAGAGCCGTGTATTGGGATGCATACAGGGCATAACGGGGATTGTCGGGCATACCGCCGTCCACCGAAACGTAATTGCGAAATCCGGGGATCTCCTTGACCGAGCCGACGGTGTAAAGGGTCACACCTGCCGCCGCGACAAGCGAGCGACCGGGCTCCAGAATGACACGGGGCATCGCAACGCCTGCTTTTATAGCACCCGCACGCACGATCTCGGCGATCTGCCGGATGGCATCGGCATAGTCAATGCCGCGATCGTCCTCGGTATAGCGCACGCCAAGTCCGCCGCCGAGGTTGAGCTCGGTGGCTTCAAATCCCGTTTCGGCTTTGACGTCGGCGATGAATTTCAGCATGATGCCCGCCGCATCGCGGAAGGGATCAATATCAAAGATCTGCGAGCCGATATGGCAGTGGAAGCCCGCCAAGGCAACACCCTCCAACGACAGCGCTTTCTTTGTGATGGCAAGCGCCTGACCCGTGACGATGGCGTTACCGAACTTGGAGTCCACGTTGCCGGTCATGATGGCGCGGTGCGTGTGTGGATCGATGCCGGGGGTGATGCGCAGCAGGATCTTTTGCGTTTTGCCAAGCTCGCGCGCAAGGGCGTCCAGCGCTTCCAGCTCCTCGTCGCCGTCCACCACGATCGTGCCAACGCCCATCAAAAGGGCTTGGCGAAGATCGGCATCGGTCTTATTATTGCCGTGAAAATAGATGCGCTCGGCAGGGAAATCGGCATTTTTTGCGGTGTAAAGCTCACCGCCCGATACGCAGTCGATGCCAAGCCCTTCCTCGGCGACGATGCGGTAAATGCCGGTGAAGGAGAGGGCTTTGGAGGCATAAAGGGGCAACGCGTTTTCGCCGAAATGCGCCTTTGCGGCTCTCAAATACGTGCGGCAATTTTCTCTGATCACGTTCTCGTCGAGAATGTAAGCAGGGGTGCCGAACTCACGCGCGAGCTCGACGGTATCCATGCCGCCAACGGTCAGATGTCCTGCCGCGTTGATATCAAAATGAGGGTACAGGATCATAGCTTATCCTTTCGTTTTGTCGTTCTTGATGGGTGGGGTGACCAGCTCCCCAAGATGGTCGATAAAATTCTGCGTTTCTACGGTCAGTGAGCCGTTTTCATAGCGCAGAATACTGATGGAGGCGTTGTAGGGAGGGAAGATTTCTTGAATATGAGATACGTCCCCGAAATTGACGTGTGTCAAAATCGAAACAACGGGCGTCCAATGCGAGCCGAGCAGCAGGGTTTTGCCGTCGTTTTCGGCGGCAAGCCGCAGCACGGCGGCAACCGCACGGCAGTAGACCTCGGCGACGCTTTCTCCCTCGGTGCAGCGGCATTTTGCGAGGTCGTTATCCCAAATGTCAAAATCGGGCTTCGTCCTCGGATCCGTGCGCAAAAGCGAAATGGGCTGATCCTCCCAGATGCCGCCATAGATCTCGCGCAGCCCTTCTTCGGGAATGACCGAAAGCCCCAAACGCTCGGCAGTGGGGCGTACCGTGTCGGTCGCGCGCGAGAGGGGGCTTGCGTATACGGCGTCGATTTGCTCGTGTGCCGTCAGATGATCGGCAAGCAGCTGTGCTTGCTTTTCGCCAAGCGCGGTCAGCTTCGCGTCGGTCGCGCCTGCCGCCCAGCGGCGAGCAAGATTTGCTTCGCTTTGCCCGTGACGTACCAAGATAATTCGTGTCATAGCTTACCTCACAGCCGCTTTAAAACGGTGTTCCAAAGCTCGGTTTTCCCCTCGCCCGTCTGTGCCGAAAAGGGAATGATGGGCGTGCCAAGCGGAATATCGGGGTGGCTTGCGAGTGCCTCCATTGCCGCCGCGCGATTTGTTTTGTTCAGCTTGTCCGCCTTGGTGGCGATCACGGCGAAGGGGAGGTCACACTCTGCAAGATAGCGCAGCATCGTCACGTCGTCTGCGGTGGGGCCGACCTTCATGTCGATCAGCTGAAGCACCAATTTCACGCGGTCGATGTTGCGATTTTTGGTAAAATAGCCGTCGGTCAGTGCCGACCATTTCGCTTTTTCCTGCGGGGGGCGCTTGGCGAAGCCGTAGCCCGGCAGGTCGACAAGAAAGAGCTTACCGTCCACGTCGTAAAAGTTGACGGTGATGGTCTTGCCGGGCGCGCTGCTCACGCGCGCCAGAGCCTTTCGCCCAAGGAGGGTGTTGATCAGCGAGCTTTTGCCCACGTTAGAGCGCCCCGAAAGGACGATCTGCGAGATGGGCGTTGCGGGGAATTGTCGCGGATCGCCCGCAGAGATCAGCAGCTTCGCGTTTTGCAGATTCAGTTCAGCCATTTGATCCTCCTTGTGGAGCCGCGCTTGCGGCGCTTGTATGCAGTGCAGGGGCGCAGATGGGCATTGCCACGCCTTGCGGAATGCCGTTCGTGAGCGCCGCGGAAAGCACCTCGGTCAGATTCCTGCAGGGAACGATCTTCAGCACCGCCAAGGCTTCCTTGTCGAGCTTCGGCAGATCCTGCATATTATCGGCAGGGATCAGCACGGTGGAAACACCTGCGGCGGCCGCCGCCATGGTCTTTTCCTTGAGTCCGCCGATGGCAAGCACCTCGCCCGTCAGCGTGATCTCACCCGTCATGGCGATATCGCGGCGTACCGTAGCGCCCGAAAGAGCGCTGGCGATCGCGGTCACCATCGCGGCACCCGCAGAGGGGCCGTCCTTCGGGATCGCGCCCTCGGGGAAGTGGATGTGCAGATCGTATGTTTTATGGAAATCGGGGGAGATGCCAAGCTCCGCCGCGTGTGCGCGGATGTAGCTGACGGCGATGCGCGCCGACTCCTTCATCACGTCGCCAAGCGAGCCGGTCAGCTCGATCTTGCCTTCGCCCGGCATCACCAAAGCCTCGACCTTCAAAAGGTCGCCGCCTGCTTCGGTGTAGGCAAGCCCGTTGACCACGCCGCAAGCATCGCGTTCGCCAATGCGATCACGGATCCGCTTCTTGGGGCCAAGCAGCTCGGGCAGGTTTTTTGCGGTCACGGTAACGCTTTTGACTTCACCAAGCGCGATGCGGCGTGCCGCCTTGCGGCAAACGTCAGCAATGTGGCGCTCCAGATTACGCACGCCCGCCTCACGGGTGTAATCGTCAATGATCGAAGCGATGGCATCCTCACTGATGCGCAGCATACGGCGGTTCAGCCCGTGGCGCTTCAGCTGCTTGCCGATCAGGTGATTTGCGGCGATGTGCAGCTTTTCGTTCTTTGTATAGGTAGAAAGCTCGATGACCTCCATACGGTCGATCAGTGGCCGCGGTACGGTGTCAAGCGTATTTGCCGTAGCGATGAACAGGCAGTCCGACAGATCAAAGGGCAGCTCCACGAAGTGGTCGCGGAAGGATTTGTTCTGCTCACCGTCCAGCACCTCCAGAAGTGCGGAGGAGGGGTCGCCGTGGGCATCGTGCGTGAGCTTGTCGATCTCATCCAATAAGATCAGAGGATTGTTGACACCGGCTTGTGTCAGCGCTGCCACGATACGACCCGGCATCGCGCCGAGATAGGTTTTGCGGTGGCCGCGGATGTCTGCCTCGTCGCGCACGCCGCCAAGCGAAACGCGTACGTATTTGCGGTTCATCGCGCGTGCGATCGACTGTGCTACCGATGTCTTGCCAACGCCGGGAGGGCCGACAAGACAGATGATCTGATTGCGCAGCTCGGGATTGAGCTTTTTCACGGCAAGGAACTCCAGAATGCGCTCCTTGACCTTTTCCATACCGTCGTGGTCGGCATCCAGGATCTTTTGTGCCGCGTTCAGGTCCACACGGTCGTTCGTTTTTTGGTTCCAAGGAAGGTCAAGGCAGGTGTCAAGGTAGTTGCGTAACACACTCGCCTCGGCAGAGCCGAAGGGCGTTTTTGCCATGCGCTCGTTTTCCTTCAACAGCTTTTTTTCAACCTCCTCGGGCAGCTTTGCTTCGCGGATGCGGCGCTCGTATTCGTCGATCTCGCTGTCGCCGTCCTCGCCAAGCTCCTCCTGGATCACTCTTGCCTGCTCGCGCAGATAGTATTCCTTCTGATGGCGTCCGACGCGCTCGCGCACCTCCTTGTGGATCGCCATTTCAAAGACAAGCAGCTCGGTCTCCTCCTGCAGAATGATCGCCGTGCGCTCCAGGCGCTCGATGGGATCGAAGATCTCCAGCACGGTCTGCTTATCCTCAAAGCGCACCATAATATTGGCGGCAACGAAGTCGCAAAAGGCGTCGGGAGACTGGATGGTCTCTGCTGCCTTCTGCACATCCTCTGCAAGATTGGGGAGGAATGCGGTCATACCTGCAAGCGCGCGCTTAGCCTCGCGCAGCATCGCTTCCTCGCGCAGTCCGTATTCGGCGTCGGCATCGGGCAGATGGCAGACCACCTGTGCCGTGTAGTAATCGGCAAAATGATGCAGCGCCAGCAGCTCTGCGCGGGCATACCCTTCACAAACGATACGCATCACGCCGTCGGGGCTCTTGATGGCTTGCTTGATCTTGGCGACCGTGCCGATGCGATAAAGGTCGTCCTCATGATATTGTGTATCCTCCTTCGGCTCGGTTAGCGAGACAAGCATAACGAAGGAATCGGTCGCGTTTGCCGCTGTGGCAGCCGCAAGAGAGGGCTCGTCGGTGATTTCAAAATTGATGGGGATCGCGGGGAAAGCCGCAACACCTCCCAGCACGATCAGCGGGAGTGTCAGTGTTTCGGCGGGTCTTAAAATCTGGGGCATTGCTATGTTCCTTTCGGGTGTTTAAACGTTACAAAATTAAGATATAAATATACAATTTAATATTATAGCACAACTTTAAAAAAATTTCTAGTCTTTTTTCAAAATAAATATAAAAGGCACGTCCGCGGAACTTCCCGGCGGACGTGCCTTAGCTGGAATTCAAGAAAAAATGCACGGTAGAAAAGGACCTCTTGCACGCGTTGGTGTCATAAGCTTGGCACTCCGCGCAAGACGGTGATCCACCGTGCACATGCTCGGTCACTTGACCGCGCTTTGTTATTATAGCAGACGATTTGCGATTTGTAAATATCCAAAACCGCCAATTTTTGCACGAATTTTTGGTCATAATATCTACAAAGCCAAATTTTCGTCGTATTCACGGCTCAAAATTTGTCACAAATGCCGATTTGCTGCAGGTCGCAAAAAAAGTTGAAAAAATCCTTTCAAAAAGGACTTGACAAGCGATCGCTGCCGTGGTATAATATTGGCGCAATGAAGCAGAACGGTCCGCGTTCTCACCCTGCCGCAATGGCGCGCACGGGTTGATATTTTTCGTGGTGACAAGCCACGGGTGTG
>JAGALS010000036.1 GCA_017625065.1 Clostridia bacterium
ATCTCGGCATGATAGGCGTACAAAAGTACGTCGAATGCCGAGAGCGTCGCCTAAAAAACACACATAAAAATTGAAATTCGCAAGAATTTCTACCTAAAAAAACCGCTTTCCCTGCCATTTTTGTGACAGAAAAAGCGGTTTTCCTTTTATTTTCTTTTCGTGTGTTTTTGTTCGGCGCTAAATGAATCCCCTTTCTTATTTTATTCCTTGCCGTTCCAGCAGTAGGTACAAAGCTGATCCTCGTCAAGGCCCGTGGCGGCGATCATATCGTCAAGACGAAGGTACTTGAGCGTGGTGAAGCGCATTTCCTTGCACACGCCCTCGACCATCTTGGCGTATTCCTCGGTATTGGGGTCGGAATAGCGATCCAGCTTTGCGCTGTGGTCGCCCTCCAGGCGCTGGATCACGCGGCGCGCGATGAGGTCAAGCTCGGACTTGGAGGAGGCAAAATTCAGATACTTACACCCGAACAGAATGGGCGGACAGCCCGTGCGTACGTGGACCTCCTTTGCACCGCTGTGGTACAAAAATTCGGTGGTCTCCCTCAGCTGTGTGCCGCGCACGATCGAGTCGTCGATCAGCACCATGCTCTTGCCGCGGATCAAGGCATCCACGGGGATCAGCTTCATACGTGCGATCATTTTGCGCTGGCTCTGCTTTTGCGGCATAAACGAGCGCGGCCAGGTGGGGGTGTATTTGATGAACGGACGGGAAAACGGGATCCCCGACTTATTGGCATAGCCAATGGCGTGGGCAAGGCCCGAATCGGGCACGCCCGCAACGCTGTCAACCTGAATCCCCTCGTCACGTATCGCAAGCTTTTCGCCGCAGTTATAGCGCATCTTCTCAACGCTGATCCCCTCGTAGGCAGAGGGCGGATAGCCGTAATATGCCCAAAGGAAGGTGCAGATCTTCATTTTGGGTAGCGGCGGTGCCACCGTAACGGCGGATTCGGGCGTGAGAAACACGATCTCCCCTGCGCCCAGCTCCTTCAGCGGCTCGTAGCCGAGGTTGAGATATGCAAACGATTCAAACGACGCGCAATGCGCACCGTCCTTCTTGCCGATGTGCACGGGCGTTCTGCCCATACGGTCACGCGCGGCGTAAAGCCCCTCGGAGGTCAGCAAAAGGATCGACATCGAGCCGTCGATCATCTCCTGCGCGTAGCGGATGCCCTCGACGATCGAGTCCTTGCGGTTGATGAGCGCGGCAGTCAGCTCGGTGGCGTTGATGTCTCCGCCGCTCATTTCCAGAAAGTGTGTCGTGCCCTCGGTGAAGGATTTTTTCACCAGCTCTTCCATATTATTGATGCGTCCCACCGTGGTGATGGCGAAATTGCCGAGGTGCGAGCGCACGATAAGGGGCTGCGGCTCGGTATCGGAAATACACCCGATGCCGAAATTACCCTTCATTTCGTCCACGTCATGCTCAAACTTGGTACGGAAGGGGGAGTTCTGAATGTTATGGATCGCGCGGTCAAAGCCGTTTTCGCCATATACCGCCATACCGCCCCGACGTGTGCCGAGGTGCGAGTGATAGTCCGTGCCGAAGAACAGATCAAACACACAGTCCTTATTTGATGCTACCCCAAAGAAACCGCCCATATTAAGTCTCCTTTACCCTGGAAAAATGAAAAAACGACGGAACGAACGCCGTACATACAACACACTTATTGTAACACAAACCAAAGCATTTTTCAAGCCGTGGAACACGAAAAATTCCCGATTTCGGCAAAAATATTTGGAAGCCGACACAAAAAGCAAAGCAGAGATAGGCGAAATTCGCCTACCTCTGCTTTTTGGTTATCTGATTTAGTCTTTCTTTTTCACAACAATGATCGTTGCAACAAGTCCGATCACGGCAAGGGCGCCGATCACGATCGCGATCACGGCTACGATATTGATGCCGCTATCGCTCTCGGTCTTGGCTTCGCCGCAGACGTCGCATTTGTCGCCATTGCTTTCAAAGGTGTGATCGGCGGAGGTGGCAGCAATCGCCGCGCCGCAGACCTTACAGGTCGTCGAGCAGGCGTGCTCACCCTTATGCTCGGCGGCATTTTGAATGGTCGCGCCACAGCCGTATTTACAAGTCGTGGAGCAAGCGTACTCGCCCTCGTGTGCCACGGCATCGGTCACAGCATTTTCAGCTCCGCACCATTTGCACTCGGTCGAGCAAGCGTACTTGCCGTCGTGCGCGGCTGCCTCGATGGCAACACCGCACCACTGGCAGGTGTCGGAGCACTTGAACGCGCCGGTGTGATTCTTCGCATCAGCGACCCAGTTTTCCCAGCCACAGTATTTACAGGTGGTCGAGCATTCAAGCTCGCCGTCGTGTGCCACAGCATCGGTGATCGCGGTTCCGCAGCCGTACTTACAAACGGTCGAGCAGGCAAATTCACCGTCGTGCGCGGCAGCGTTGATCGCCGTACCGCACCACTGACAGGTGGCGGAGCATCCGAATACGCCCGTATGGGGAAGTGCCTCGATCGCCTCGTTGCAGACCTTACAGGTCACGTCGCAGACGTTGTTGTAGCTGTGCTCGGCATCGGGCTCAACAGCCTCGCCGCAGTACTGACACTTGGTCGAGCAAGCGTGCAAGCCGCTGCAAGGAACAGCATCAAGAATTTCCGTGCCACAGCCGTACTTACAGGTCGTCGAGCAGTCGAATTCGCCGTCGTGCGCCACGGCGTCGGTCACGGTATTTTCAACGTTACAGTACTTACAGGTCGTGGAGCAATCAAACGCACCGTCGTGCGCCACAGCGTCGGTCACAGCATTTTCGACGTGACAGTAAATACAGGTCGTCGAGCATTCAAACGCACCGTCGTGCGCCACGGGCGTGACCGGCTGACCGCAGTATTTACACGTGGTGCTGGTGCAAGGCACTGCGCCAACACAATCGTGGGCAAAATCCTCACCACACTCATCGCACTTGCCGTCAGTGTTCATATCGTAGCATCCGTCGTCCGCGATCTCATTGCAGCCGTAATCACAAAGGTGGTCTTTATCATCACCGTCGACATGCAGCTCCATATTCATCTCGGTGTTACAACCGTAATCACACTTGTGGTCGGTGTTGTCATCCTTGTGATCGACAGTGTCGCCGTACTCTGTTTCGCAGACCTCACACTTTGCCTTTGCCGTACAGGTAGGAGCACCGCCGGTATGCGCATCCCTTGCCGCTATCGCTACTTGATCACATTCCGTGCAATAAACTGCCGTAGTGCAATTACCGTCGTCTTCGCCGGGTGTATGCGCATCCTTCGCCGGAGTCGTTACAGTTCCGCATACCGAGCAGGTAATAGCCGTGGTACAGTTACCGTCGTCCGCATTCGGTGTGCAGTCGTTGAGCTTCGTCACACCGCAGTAGTCACAGACGTGGTCATTATCGGTGTCGCTGTCGGCACAATCGCCGCCCATGTCATTCTTGCCGCAGCCGTAGTCACAAAGGTGGTCCTTGCCCTCGTCCTTATGTTCTTTGCCGATCTGAACGGCTTCTTCAAAGGTCTCCAAAGCGTCGATCAATTTCTGCACGGCATCAAGCACATCCTTGCCGGTTGCTACGGATGTTTTCGCTGCCTGAGCAGCAGTTATCTCGTCGTTCAGAGCGTCTATTGTATCTTGGGAAAGGACGTATTTTGCGCCCACTTCCACCGCGCAGGGCTTATCTGCAACCACAACACCATTCAGCTTTTCGGTTGCATTGGAGATCGCGCTGTCGATCAGAGTGGTGTCCAGCCCCACGACCTTATAGTAGGTGGTACCGTTTGCATCGGTCGCTTCTTCGGTCACGTAGCCCTTGTTCTGAACGCTGCTTGCGGCATAGGAGAAGATGCTATCCCCATCCTGCTTTGCCGTAAACGCCGCATCCACGGTGTCGTAGAAGTAGTAGGCCGTACCGCTCAGACGAATGATCTGTGTATCGGTGTAAGGAGCATCGGTGGTGCCGAACTTAACTGTGCCCGCACCTGTAAACGCAACACCGCTGGTGCTGAAGAACTGCACGTTGTTATGTAGCGTAAGGGTGTTATTGGCGTTCAGAATGAGTCCGGCGGTGGCATGAGCATCACCGCTGATCACGGTTCCGTCGGGGGCGGTCACGCTGAACGCCTTGCCGATCACGGTGCCGCCCTTCAACGTGATATTCGATTTGCTACTGACGTCACCGTCATTGATCGTAGACTTGCCGGGGGCGGAGAGAGTAGAGGACGTAATGATGATGTTAGCGCTACAATCAGGAGTATAGATAATGTAGTCGCTTACAGAATAGAGCTGAGAGTTGCTGATCTCGATCGTGTAATCGGCGGCGGTCGCGCCGCGGAAATCAATGATCAGGAAATCGGTGCTGACGAGAAGAGAATCCTTGATCGTCAGACTCTGTCCGCCGCTATAAGGACGCAGATAGAAAAGATCGCTGACGGAGAAGAGCTGACAATTCGTGATCGTGAGACTTCCTGTGTTTTCGTTGTAATTTTCGTGCTCGTCGCACGTAATGATCGAGCCGTCGCCGCCTTTGCCGTACTTGACATTGTTTTGCACCTTCAGATTTTTCAGCTCAAAATCAATTTTTTGGCCACTGATCAAGAACAGGCGCGCCAAAGCGTTATTCGTGATCAGATGACCGTTACCGTCAATGGTCAAGCTCTTATCGATAATATAGAAAACATTAATGCCGGTAATAACGGACGGGGTCGCGTCGGTTGCATGCGTAATATCAGCCAGCAGCTTAATGGTATCGCCCGGGTCTGCCGCGGCGATGGCATCTTGAAGCGTTAAGTAGAAGCCGCCATCGGGATTACCCTCATTATCCAGCACGTGCGCCGCAGCCGTCGTGCCACAGCCGTACTTACATTCGGTGGAATTTGCCGCTTCACCTCTGTGCGTGTCGCCCGGTTGGGTGGCTTCCTTAAAGCTAGTCAAAACAGCGTTCAACGCCTCGATCTTAGCGGTCTGCTCATCGGGCGTTGCTGCCGCCTCGAGAGCGGCGATCGCGGCGTTCAGCACCTGCATCTGCTCGGCAGAAACGTATTTGTTGCCCGCACCCGCCTCACAGGCTCTATCTGCCACCACAACGCTGTCCTTCGCGTAGTTGGCGTCGGCGATCGCATTTTCAACGGACGAGCCTTCCTCGATCGTCAGCGTGATGGGCTGCGTGCAAAGCGAGACCGTTTGCACGTCGTTGCCGTTGGCACATTCATAGGTATATTCTATGATGAAGGTAACGCTTCCAAGGCCGCTTGCGGTCAACGTGTTTCCGTTCACTGTCACAAGATCGGCACCCTCAAGCACCGTGACCGTTACATCCTTGGCGTTGATCAGATCACCCGTGTCAACGTTCGCATAGGTCAAAAGATCCATGGAGATCACAGCGCTTTTGCCAAGGAGCAGCTTTTCGGGAACGTTTGCCGCAAAGCTTTGCACGGCAGAGCCCATTTGATCCGCATAATTGTGGCATACGCTCGCCATACCGGAAACAAAGCGAAGCGGCAAATTAGAGGTAGTGGCTGCCCAAGAATTGATCTGGAATCCGCGCAGCAGTGTAGCACGCGACGCATTGCCTGCCAAGCTACCGGTGAGGGGGTCGTAGGAAGTGCAGATGCCGCCAAACATCTTCATGGTATTAACGGCAGTTTTATCGGCAGCATTTTCTTTCAACGGTCCGGGGTCGATCAGTGCACCCACCGACATTTCGGGCCATGTTTCACGCATTTCTTCCATAATGTTGTTAAAAAACGTGATCACGAATACTCGATCATACACACCGTACTCCTCGGTCAGTTCCTTGATAAGGGGTACGATCGCCGGATCCTCGCTTTTGATCTCGACCACCAGCAGGCAGTCGTCGATATCCTGAAATGCTTTGAAGAAATCATCAAGAAGCGAAAGCTTGCAATCCTTAAACAAGGGATCGTTCTCAAACCCCTTATTTGCCTTTACGTGCTCAAGCACGCCCCAATAATTTGTGCTTGTTATTGAATAATTCTGGTCGCACGTTCTGTTTGTCGTGCCATCATGGATGACCACGACCTCTTTATCCAAGGAAAGACGAACGTCCATCTCAATGTAGTTTGCGCCAAGCTGATAAGCAAGCATCGATCCTTCGATCGTGCATTCGGGTGCCTTGGAGGGGAGACCTCTGTGACCGCCGTTGAGGGGGGTTCTTGTCATCGTATTGGTAGGCAGCGCGCAAGCGATCTCCAAAAGCCCTGCCGTGTCGTCGGAAATGACACCCACAGCGCCTGAAAGAAGGGCGTTGTACTTTTCAACCGTGGTGGGCGTGTCGGAAATGCCGACCCATACGTTGATCTGTCTGTTGTAAAGGTACTGTACGTTATCCTTTGTTGCAAGTGTCGCGGGCAAGCGCACGACCGTGGCACTGTTGGTGTTTGCAACCTTGCGGATGTTGATCAGATCGTCCTTTGTCAGCTCCGATCTGTCCTTATATACATCGGTCAGGTCAAGCGCGCCGCGCAAAACGGGCATCTTGGCTCTTGCAGCCTTCAGCAGCGCGGGATCCTTCGTCAGAATGCTGATATCGTAAAAATCATATTCCACGATCCAATCAGCCAAAGCGCTGACCGCATCCTGATCGGCAGGAACGACGACGGGTAACACCTTGGATTCAGTGCTTCTGAGGACGTCAAGCAAGGATGCAAAGCCGACACCGTTATCGTCAAGCACCTGCATATCCTTGTTGATGCGATAGATCGCCGCTGCGGGCAGCTTTTCTGCCGCCATCATTGCGGCAAGCTCGCCGGCGGAGTTGATCTCTCTTGTCATTGCCACGTCGCCAACGATGTTGGTGGCGGGCTGATCCACCGTGATGTGATGTCCAAAGCCCTCATAGAAGGCGTTTGCCTTGATCTCGCTTTCGCTCAGCGCACGGTTGTAGAAACGGATCGAACGGTAGGTTCTTTCTTGACCTTCGCGGTCGGTTCCGGTATATCCAAGTGCGGCAATGACGCTGCTGGACATAAATGGGTCTCCGTCAAGCGTACTGCGGCTCTTTTCTTCACCGTTGATATAGATCACAGCCGCCTTGGCCACGGTATCGTAAGTGACCGAGATCAAAACGTTCTCAAAAGAATCAAGAGTGCCGAGAACAGTGGGACGGCTACCGCCATCGGATTTTAGCCATAAACATCTTTGACTTGTTTTTTTCCCATATTCGTAATACAATGTCGCAGTATCATCCGCAGCACCGAGGAAGCCGTGATACGTATGTCCCTGTACCAATTCGTCCACTATAAATTCCATGGTGAAGGCCGTGCCTTGCAGAACAGTATTAATGTTTGCGGGAAGGTCACACCAAGTGCTGCTCAGCTTCAAACCCTTGTCGTTGAATGCGACAGAGCCAACACCGTCTGTTCTTTTGTTGATCAGTTCAATATCGTTGTCACCGTAAAGGTCCTCCCACTTGGAAGCATCTACACCACGGTTGCTGCCGTCGTACCACGATACAAGACCGTCCATCACGGGCAGTGTCTCGGGGGAATAACGCATAAAACCGTCGACAAAGGCATTTGCCTTGACCTCGTTTGCATTCAGCGCGCGGTCGTAGAAACGGATCGAACGGTAGGTCAATTCCTGACCGACTCGATCCTTTGCAGCGTCTTTGGTCATGGTACCAAGTGCGATTCCATAGGTATTGTTCGCCAACGCCGCACCGGTAGCGGCTTCGCGTGCCATTTCTATGCCGTTGATATAGATCACCGCTGCTTGAGCTACGGTATCAAAGGTTACCGAAACAAGAGCACCCCTGTTCAGCTTAGGCATGAGGTCCTGCGTGGTCGTGGGACGCTGATCGTTGTCCCCGTTGAACTTCAAAGCCATGGTTCCGTTTGCTTGGAGGATGTAAAGAGCGATACTTTCGCCCGAGTTGTTGGCTTTGGCACTGGTGCAAATACCAAGCCAGCTTGCACCGCTCAAGGCTGCGTCCTCAACGTAAAACTCCATGGTGAACGCTTCACCCAGCGTCAGGTCTCGGAGCGCGTCGGGCAGCCAGACACCGGTGTCCTTCAAATAAAGTCCCTTATCGTTGAATGCAAGCGCGCTGTTGTTGCTGTAAGAATAGCCCTTCTCGACGGTAATATCATTATTACCGACAAGGTCCTTCCAAACCCCGTCGGTCGTGCCGCGGTTGACACCGTCGTAATGCGACACAAGACCGTCTGTCACGTAACCGTTCGCAGCAGCAGACATTTTGTCGAAATGCGCGTTCGCGTAGATCTCGTTTGCATCCAGTGCACGGTTGTAGAAGCGAACCGAACGGTAGGTCAATTCCTGGCCGTCTCGCTTACTTGCAGAGCCGTTGGTTATGGTACCGAGCGCGATTCCATAGGTATTATCCACCAACGCCTGATTGGTGACGGGCTTGCGTCCCATTTCTACGCCGTTGATATAGATCACCGCTGCTTGAGCTACGGTATCATAGGTCACCGAAATAAGGGCGCCCTCACTCAAATACGGCATAACGCTTTGCGGAGTTGTGGGGCGTTGGTTCTTGTCCCCATTGAACTTCAAAGCCATGGTTCCGTTGCTGGCGGCGACAAAAAGAGCCATGTTCTCACCATCATTGGTCTCTCTGTTTGCACTGGTGCAAATACCAAGCCAGCTTGCACCGGTCAAGGCTGCGTCCTCAACGTAAAATTCCATAGTGAAGGCGTTGCCCAACATCAAGTCTCGAAGCGCATCGGGCAGCCAGACACCGGTGTCCTTCAAATAAAGTCCTTTGTCGTTGAAAGCAAGCGTGCTGTTGCCGCTGTAAGAATAACCCTTCTCGACGGTAATATCATTATGACCGACTAAGTCTTCCCAAACAGCATCACTTGTGCCGTGGTTGCTTGCGTCATACCACGAAACAAGACCGTCCGTCACGTAACCGCAGTCGATCTGCGCATCATCCTGCGCAAATACGCCAAACGGCAATGCGGATACGATCATAATGGCAGCCATCAGGCACACCAATATCTTATGCTTTCTTTCCATATTATTATCCTCCGTATATTCATAAGATGGATATTGTAATTTTACCAAAAAAAAAAAAAAAAAACAAGTCCTTTTTTAGTAATTTGTAACAAGTCACAAAAAGCACTTAAAATATATGGTATTTTTGAACAAAACCGGCTCCCCTCGGGGAGCCGGTTTTAACGGTTTTATTGCAGGAACAGCTTCTTGAACAGAAGGACCCATACAAAGTCAAGCCAACCGATGAACACACCGCCAAAGGTGACGACGATGCAGATCACAAGGCGAAGCAGGCCACCCTTCTTCGACCAAGTGGACCATCTGACGATGACCTCGGTGATCCAGTTGACAACGGGGATGATGAGCAGAAGAAGCTGCACCAAACGGCTTTGTTTGTTAAACCAAGTCATACTATGTACCTCCAAGTAAATTTGTGCTTTCATTTTACCATACGAAAATATTTCTTGTCTATTCCAAACCGTCAGTGTTAACAATTTGTTTACACTTTTTGCTTTATGCCCCTTCCCCGCATTTTTTGCTTGACATCGATACCGCTTCGGGGTAAAATAGCAGTATCAAATCAAAAAGGAGCACCCTTTATGAAACAGTATCTGCTGCCCGAGCAGGGTCAATTTTACAAAGCAAATCTGCATTGCCATTCCACGGTATCCGACGGGCGCCTTTCGCCCGAGGAGCTCAAGGAGCTTTATATGCGGCACGGCTATTCGATCATCGCCTACACCGATCACGAGGTGCTGATCCCCCACCCTGAGCTGACCGACGATAAGTTTCTTGCGCTCCACGCGCACGAGCTTGAGTTAAAAGAGCAGTCGGACGGACAGCACGGCAACAACACCCGCAAGCGATGCCATCTTTGCATCATCGCGCTGGAGCCCGATAACGTGCGGCAGATCTGCTGGCATCGCTCCAAGTACCTTTGGGGCAACGCCAAAGGCTACGCGGATCAGGTCGTTTTTGACGAAAGCGCTCCCGATTACGAGCGCGATTACAGCGCCGAGGGTGTGAACGAGGTCATCGACATCGCGCGCAAGGCGGGCTTTTGGGTAACCTATAACCACCCTGTCTGGTCGATGGAGGACCCCGAGCAATATATGAAATACAAGGGCTTCAACGCCCTGGAGATCTACAACCACGGCTGCGCGGTCGCGGGCTATGACGACCACGTGCCAGAGGTTTATGACGCCATGCTGCGCAAGGACAATCGCGTCCTTTGCGTTGCGACCGACGACAATCACAACGCCCATCCCACGGACGATCCCCGTTTTGATTCCTGCGGCGGCTTTACCATGATCAAGGCAGAAAGGCTTGACTACCGTACCGTGACAAAAGCGATGGAGGCAGGCCATTTTTACGTCTCCACGGGGCCGCTGATCCACGAGCTGTGGTACGAGGACGAGGCCGTTCACATCAAATGCTCGCCCGCCGCGAAGATCATCGCGAATTACGGCGTGATCCGTGCCAAGGTGGTATATGCAGAGGATGCCCCCCTCACCGAAGCCACCTTCCCCGTGAAGCCCGACTCTGTGTATTTCCGTCTGACCGTCATCGCCGAAAACGGCGGCGTTGCCCATACCAACGCTTATTTCCTTGACGAGCTGGTGCAGAAAGGATAAAAGTCTGCGGGTTGGTGCGTTTTACCGTTATCAATCGCCGACACGGACAGTCGAGACTTGCGAAGCAAGTGGTGCGCCATGTCCCTACGGGTTTGTGCACATCCCCTGTCTGCGTGTCATCCTGAGCGGAACACGCACCCGCAGGAAGCGAGTGCTGTGGAGTCGAACTTTTGCGGGTTGAGGGCTCTGCCCGAACAAGCAAAAGCGCAAGGCGTCAGCCGCAGCGGGATCTACGAGGGATATACAATAGCTTTTCTGCTCAATGTTACTTTTTCCGCCATTATTAAAGATGCTACTCTGCGCACGAAAGCTATTGGTTATCCTCACTAGATCCCTTCGTCGCTATCGCTCCTCGGTTTTGCTCGCTCAGATAGAGTTTTTGGTAATTTGCTTTGCAAATCGGCGGCGTTGCCGCCGCAAAAACTCCCGTTACTCGCCGAAGGCGAGTTCATGCTTCGACCGCAAAACTTCGACTACGGGCTGCGCCCTGCGCTCAGGATGACACGTACTGCTTTTAATTGCGAAATGTCGTTACAAAAGGGCTTGCGGGAGGTCGCCCCCTACGGGTTTGTGCGCTGTTCGGCCGTTGATCGCGGATCTGTGCGTTGCTCCGCCTCCAACGTATCGTCCTATACCAAAATCCGCCTTGGCATCGAAACGCTGCCAAGGCGGATTTATTATTTGCTTCATTCAAGGGCAAGGTAGCCTTTTCTTTGCAGCATAGCGGCGATGGCATCCAACGCCTCCTTGGACTCGGCGCGCACGGTATGGTAATGATATCCGTCGGTGATGTGCATCAGCTCCGTGGACTTGCCGCTTCGGATCCCCTCCATAAAGGCATCCACGTCGCGCTTTGAAAAAATGTTCAGGCTCGCGCCGATCCTGCCGTAGACCTTATGCCATACAAACACGTCCACCACCGCGCCGCCAAGCGCCACGATGTGGGAAAGCTCATCCTCTGTTTCATCGCTTGTATGGCGTACCTTGAACTCCCTTTCGATCAGGGGGCTTGCCTTGATCACGTAGCCCTGATGGGTGGAAAGGATGTCAAAGCCCTGTGCCTTCAGCACGGCGATATCCTGCACGATGATCTGGCGCGAAACGCCGAGCCGCGCCGACAGCGCGCCGCCCGATATGGCCTCGCTGCTTGCCATCAAGCGCGCGACGATCTCTTTTCTCCTTTCTTCTGCTCTCATAAGCACTCCCTTCAGATCGCGTGCAGATGCTTGAGCGACAGATCGAGAATAGGCGCGGAATGGGTCAGCGCGCCGCTGGAGATATAGTCCACACCGATGTCAACGAGCCGCGCGATGTTTTCCTTGGTGACGTTGCCGCTACACTCGGTCTCTGCCTTGCCCGCGGCAAGCTCCACTGCCTTCTTCATATCCTCAACGCTCATGTTATCGAGCATAATGATGTCTGCGCCTGCCTCCAGCGCCTCCTTCAGCATATCCAGGTCCTCGACCTCGACCTCGACCTTACGCACAAAGGGCGCGTACGCCTTTGCCATTTGGACGGCTTCCTTCACGCCGCCTGCGGCACCGATGTGATTGTCCTTGAGCAAAATGCCGTCGCTGAGATTGTAGCGGTGATTGCAGCCGCCGCCGACCTTGACGGCGTATTTTTCGAAAATACGCATATTCGGGGTGGTCTTTCTGGTGTCCAGCAGCTTTGTCTTACTGCCCTTCAGCAGCTCGACGATGGAGCGTGTATAAGTGGCAATACCGCTCATACGCTGCAGGTAATTGAGCGCGGTGCGCTCACCCGACAGCAGCACGCGGATATCCCCCCGCACAACACCCACAAGATCACCGTTTTTCACGGTGTCGCCGTCCTGAAAATAGAGAACGGTCTCGACTTTTTCGTCCAAAAGCTCAAAAACGCGCTTGAAAACGCCAAGCCCCGCGATCACGCCGTCCTGCTTTGCAAGCAGCTCGACCTCGCCGAGCTGATAGGTCGGCATGACCGAGTTTGTGGTCACGTCCTCACTCGAAATATCCTCTCTGAGCGCGCCAAGGATCAGCTCATCCGCGTTCAGCTGCATCGTGATGTTATTCATGGCTGTTTCTCTCCTTTTCGATCGCCGCCAGGACGGCTTTCTTGTATACGTTTTGATAATTTTTGTATTTTTTCGTGTCTACCGTGGGCGAAAAATCCTCTGCCGCGGTGTAGCTCGCCGCGATATGTGCCGCCGCGCGCCCCGCGAACACAAGGCTTTCCAAAAGCGAATTGCTTGCGAGTCGATTCCTGCCGTGTACCCCGTTGCAGGCGGTCTCGCCAACGGCGTAAAGGCGCTCCATTGAGGTCTTGCTGTGCTCGCCCACCTCAACACCGCCCATAAAATAGTGCTGTGAGGGCACGACGGGGATGGGCTCCTTGGTGATATCATAGCCCGCCTCAAGACAGTGCCGATAAATATGGGGGAAATGCGCGATGATCTCCTCCTTGGGGATCCTTTCAAGCGAGAGCCACACGTGTGGCTTGCCCTCGCGCTTCATCTCGTCAAAAATGGCGTTTGCCACCACGTCACGGGGCAAAAGCTCGTCCACAAAGCGCTCGCCCTTGTGATTGAGCAGGATCGCGCCCTCTCCGCGCACCGATTCCGAGATCAGAAATTCCCTGCCCGTTTCCTTGGTATACAGAGTGGTGGGGTGGATCTGAATATAGTCGATGTGCAAAAGATCGATGCCGTGCGAAAGCGAGAGCGCGATGGCATCGCCCGTGAGATGCGGATAGTTGGTAGAATGCTGATACAGCCCCCCAATGCCGCCCGTGGCGAGCACGGTATAATCCGCGGTGACGGTGAAAAATTCACCCTCCTTGTTCTGCCCGACGATGCCGTGGCAGGTGTTGCCCTCGACCAGCAGATCTACCATAGTATGATACTCTAAAAGCGTCACGTTGTCAAGCTTTTTGACCGCCGCAAGCAGATGCGAGGTGATCTCCTTGCCCGTTTCATCCTCGTGGAAAAGGATGCGGGGCTTGGAGTGCGCGCCCTCCTTGGTATAGGCAAAATCGCTTCCGTTTTTCTGAAAATCGGCACCGTATCCGACCAGATCGTCGATCACGCGGCGCGAGGAACGGATCATAATATCCACCGAGCGCTTGTTGTTTTCGTAATGCCCCGCGCGCAGGGTATCCTCAAAAAAGGAGTCGTAATCCCCCTCGTCGCGCAGCACGCAGATGCCGCCCTGCGCAAGGAAGGAGTCGCTTTCCTCGGCGGCGGACTTGGTAATGATCAAAATTTTCTTATCCCGCGGCAGCTTCAGGGCACAGTAAAGCCCGCTGACGCCGCAGCCTACAATTAAAATATCTGTTTTCATTTGGCAAGCTCCAGCATACGGTCAAGGGGCAGCAGCGCGCGCTCGCGCACTTCCTCGTCCACGGTGACGGCGTTTTTCCCCGTTTTCAGAACCTCTAATATTTTTTCGGGCGTGTTCAGCTTCATATCAAGGCAGCAGGGACAGGGCTCCGGAAAGTAAAAGCGCTTGTCGGGGTTGTCAAGCCGCAGCTCAAAGCCGACGCCCACCTCGGTGCATACGATAAACGAGGTAGTGTTACTCGTTTTTGCGTACTGAATGATCTCAGCGGTGCTGCCCACCATATCGGCAAGCGCCAGCACCTCACCCGTGCATTCGGGGTGCGCCAGCACAACGGCGTCGGGGTGCTTTTGCTTCTCTGCCAGCACCGCGGCGGCACTGATCGCCTTGTGAATGGGGCAGTAGCCCTTGTTGACCATCACGTTCTTTTCGGGCACGTTCTTTTTCACGAAATTGCCCAGATTTTCATCGGGAATGAAAAATATGTTCTGATTGGGCAGCGCGCCAACGATCTTCAGCGCGTTTGAGGAGGTGACACACACGTCGCTGTGGCATTTGAGCTCTGCCGTGGAGTTGATGTAGCACACCACCGCAAGATCGGGGTACGCCGTGCGCATCTCCTCGATCTTTTCAATGCTTGCCATATGCGCCATGGCGCAGTCCGCCGCGAGATCGGGCATCAGCACCGTCTTTTCGGGGTTCAGGATCTTGGCGCTTTCCCCCATAAAGGAAACGCCGCAGAACACCAGAACGTCCGCGCTGCTGCTTTTTGCGACCTTGGCAAGATAGAAGGAATCGCCCACGAAGTCGGCGAGCTGCTGTACCGCATCGTCGCAGTAATAATGTGCCAGAATAACAGCGTTTTTCTCTTTTTTCAGCTGTTGTATCTGCTCTCTTACATCGTTTTTCATAAAACACCCTTGCTTTTCAATGAATTGCGACATATTATAGCACACCGTTTGACAACTGTCAAGTCATCTGTAAACTTTTAATTGTATAATCTGTAAAAAACTCCCCGATCTTTCCCTCAAAAATTCTTTTGTGAAAAATAAAACGAATTTTTGCAAAGCCCTTGACGAAGTTCGTTTTTGAGAGTATAATGTAATGTAAATTAAAAAAAAAGAAACCGGCCCTGCCGGAAATTTTCGGAGGTTCACTATGAACAGAGTATTCAATTTTTCAGCTGGTCCTTCCATGCTGCCCGTTCCCGTTTTGGAAAAAGCCGCTTCTGAGCTGCTTTGCTATGGCGATTCCGGTATGTCCGTGATGGAAATGTCCCATCGCTCCCCCGACTACGAAGCTATCATCGCTGACGCGGAGAAGATGCTGCGCGAGCTGATGCAGATCCCCGAAAACTACAAGATCCTGTTCTTGCAGGGCGGCGCTTCCACGCAGTTCTCTGCCGTTCCCATGAACCTGATCGCTCGCACGGGCAAGGCGGATTACGTCGTGTCCGGTCAGTTCTCGGGCAAGGCGTTCAAGGAAGCACAGAAGATGGGCTACGACGTCAAGTGTGTTGCCACCACCAAGGACGACAACTTCGACCACGTGCCCGCGCTCACCCGCGATATGTTCCGCGAGGATGCCGCTTACGTGCACATCTGCTACAACAACACCATCTACGGCACCAAGTACCCCGAGATCCCCGACACGGGCGATATCCCGCTGGTTGCCGATATGTCCTCCTGCATCCTGTCCGAGCCTGTTGACGTCAGCCGCTTCGGCGTGATCTACGCAGGTGCGCAGAAAAACGTCGCTCCCGCAGGTGTGACCATCGTGATCGTGCGCGAGGATCTGCTTGAGTACGCCGACCCCAAGATGCCCACGATGCTTGAGTGGAAGATCATGGCGGAGAACGACTCGATGTACAACACGCCTCCCACATACACCATCTACATGGCGAAGCTGGTGTTCGAGTATCTGCTGTCCATCGGCGGTCTTACCGCAATGAAGGCGCAGAACGAAAAGAAGGCTGCCATCCTTTACAACTATCTGGATTCCCAGAGCTACTACATCGCTCCCGTTAAGAAGGAGAGCCGTTCGCTGATGAACGTGACCTTCGTCACGGGCGACGCCGACCTTGACAAGAAGTTTGCAAGCGAGGCCGCTAAGAACGGTATGAAGAACCTGAAGGGCCACCGCTCGGTCGGCGGTATGCGCGCTTCGATCTACAACGCGATGCCCATCGCGGGTGTCGAAAAGCTGGTCGAGTTCATGAAGGACTTTGCCGCAAACAATCCCAAAGCATAAGAGGTAAGTGTTATGAAGAATATTCAACTGCTCAACAAGATCGCAAAGATCGGCACCGATCGCCTTGATCCCGCCGTTTACAACATCGGCACAGAGGTGGATGCCCCCGAGGGCATTATGGTGCGCTCCGCAAAGATGCACGATATGACCTTTAACAAGGAGCTGCTTGCCATCGCACGTGCAGGCGCGGGCGTGAACAACATTCCCGTTGACCGCTGCGCGACCGAGGGCATCGTGGTGTTCAACACCCCCGGCGCAAACGCCAACGGCGTAAAGGAGCTTGCCATTTGCGCACTGCTGCTTGCCGCCCGTAAGGTGGTAGACGGTATCGCTTGGGCAAAGTCCCTTGCAGGCACGTCGGACGTTGCAAAGCAGGTCGAGGCAGGCAAATCGCAGTTCGGCGGCACCGAGCTGAAGGGCAAGACCCTTGGCGTCATCGGTCTTGGCGCGATCGGCGGTATGGTCGCCAACACTGCCGTCAAGCTTGGCATGAAGGTCGTGGGCTGTGACCCGTTCCTCTCGGTCGACGCCGCTTGGAACCTGGACCACAAGATCGAGCACGCTCGCTCCTATGACGAGATCTACGCAAAGGCTGATTACATCACCTTGCACGTGCCCGCCACCAACGACACCAAGGGTATGATCAACAGCACCACCATCGCGCAGATGAAGGACGGCGTTAAGATCATCAACCTGGCGCGCGCAGAGCTTGTGAACTCCGCTGACCTTGCTGCCGCTATGGAGTGCGGCAAGATTTCCGCATACGTCACCGACTTCCCCACCGAGGAGACCGTTGTGATCCCCGGTGCCATCACCATTCCCCACCTGGGCGCTTCCACCGAGGAGTCCGAGGACAACTGTGCCGTGATGGCTGCTGAGGAGCTGGACGAGTACCTCGCAACAGGTAACATCCGCAACAGCGTGAACTACCCCGCCGCCGAGATGGCACCCAGCGGCGCAATGCGCGTTTGCGTGCTGCACGCCAACGTCCCCGCTGTGCTGACCAACGTCACCAACGCTTGCTCCAAGCGCGGACTGAACATTGAGAACATGCTCAACAAGTCCAAGGGCGAGAACGCTTACACGATGCTCGACCTTTCCACCGCCGCAGGCGACGATCTGCTTGCCGAGCTTTCCACCATCGGCGGCGTCCGCCGCGCGAGACTGATCGCACATTGATAAGAATTCGTGGGGAAAACCTTTGCAAAGGTTTTCCCCACACCCTTTTCGAAAATCTTGACCAATTGAAAGGTGCGAACAAAAACGCAGAAAATGCTTAAATCGCGCTAAAAAAGCCCCCGTTCGGGGGCTTTTTTGTTATGACGCAGCCGCAAGGTAAAAGCATTATTCACCGTCCATGCGTCATCCTGAGCAAAGGCATGAACTCGCCTTCGGCGAGTAACGGGAGTTTTTGCGGCGGCTGAACACCGCCGATTTGCAAAGCAAATTGCCAAAATCTCTATCCGAACAAGCAAAACCGAGGAACGATAGTGACGAAGGGATCTACGAAGGATATACAATAGCTTTCGTGCGCAGAGTAACATTTGCCGCAAAAGCTATCAAAGCTCCGTGCGAGACCCTGCCTCGCTGATGCTCGGCACGCTGACTTTGCTACCACGCAAGGTCAGCGTTCGACTGCGTGTGGGAACATTGTTTTACTGCGCTATTCCTTTACCACATCTCCACACTGCGCTCAGGGTGACGCAGAGATCCGGACACAGAGTTTTTGGTAATTTGCTTTGCAAATCGGCGGTGTTCAGCCGCCGCAAAAACTCCCGTTACTCGCCGAAGGCGAGTTCATGCTCCGCTCAGGGTGACGCA
>JAGALS010000037.1 GCA_017625065.1 Clostridia bacterium
AATGATGGTATAAAAAGTAACACTGAGCAGAAAAGCTATTGTATATCCCTCGGAGATCCCTTCAGTCGCACGCTTCGCAGCTCCTTCGGTTTTGCTCATTTGCTTCGCTGCATCTTGCAAAACTTCGACTACGGGCTAGCGCCCTTCGCTCAGGATGACACGCTGAATGAAATGAGGCGGGTCATGGTATGACAACGTAGCCATAAAATGTTGCACAAACCTGTAGGGTGGGGGGCTTGCTCCCGCCGCGTTTGAGCCATCGCGAAAGCCCCGTTTTATCGAAGAACGCCCCCTTCGACAACGGCGAAGGGGGCATTGTGTTATATTTGATAGGAAAGGACGCGATACGCCTCGCCCGAGGCGAAGGGCGCCACCACGCAGGAGATCACACCCGTGCTTGAAATGCCGCAAATACCGAAAACGCTTTCGTTGTTTGCAATATCCAAAAAGCCGATCAGCCGATGCGTGCCGCTTGCGATATGATACGCGCGCAGCGTGTTGTTGGTGTTATAGATCAGCTCGCCGTTGTACAGGGCAAGCCCCGCGAAGCAATCCACGTAGGAAAGCTCGCCGTTTTCTCTCCAGACGCCGTTCACCGCGAAAAGCTTGGAAAGGGCGGTGGGATCGCTGCCGCTATAGACCGCGCCGACCGTAGCGTGTCCGCCTTCCTCGTCGCTTTCGGACACGACACAGTAATAGGTGCCGTCCGCGACCACCATCGGGGTGTGAGCGCCACGCCACACGGCGTTATCGTATTTGACGTTCGTTGCCGATTTCGTTGCCGCCCAATCACAGTGCCAATCGGGCGTTTCGACGGATTCGTCGATGCTGTCGGCATCGATGGCGATCAGCCCCGCATCACTTTGCAAAAAGTAGTCGTATGAGGTATAGGAGGGATAGGAAACGGCATCGTCCCACGTCACGTCGATGTGGTACCACTCGCCGTCCAGCTTGACCAGGTTCCAGGCGTGGTTCATCCTGCTGCTGGTCACGGGGATCGATTCGATGCCGATCTGCTCGGTCACCGCCATCAGCGCCAGCATATAGGCCTGGCAAACGCCCGTCTTCTGCTTGAAGAAGGAGTAGGCATCGCGGATGGTGTAGGTGTAATCGTAGCAATAATTTTGTACGAAATAGTCGTGCAGATACAAGAGCTTATCAAAGTCGCTTCCCTCGGGGATGCCCGCAACGATGCTGTCGATGATCGCTTCATATTCTGCCATAAGCACCTGCGTTTCTGCCGCGCTGTGGAGATAGTTGGGCTTTAGCTCTGTGACAAAGCCGTTCGGGGTGCGGTAGGAAAATTCCTTGTCGACGTAAAAGAATTCGGGGTGCGTGAAGCGAATTTCGGAGATCACCGCCTGCAGGTCGTGCTCGCTCAGGCGAAAGGCGGAAAGATCGACCGCCTCGGCGTGAGAGAGAAAGGCGTTGCAGATGGCGGTCTCAAGCGCGGGGTCCAGCTCCTCGGAAAGGGTGTATTCGGGGAAGGTCTCGCCTGTGTTGGAGGTGGGCTTTTTGGAGGTCTCGCCGTTGCCCGTCACCTCCGAGATCGCATCCTTTGCCTTCAGGGTGTCCTGCACGAATGCGGTAATGCCCGAAAGATCGGGGAAGGCATCCTTTTGCCACAGCGTCAGTGTGAGCAGTGTCGCACATAGCAAAAACGCGGAAAATGACCGTAAAAAGGCTTTCATATACCCGACCTCCTTTCAACAAGATAGTGCGGCACGATTATTGCGCGTTCATTTTCAGATAGGCGTTGATGAAGCCGTCGATGTCGCCATCCATCACCGCGCCGATGTTGCCGTTTTCAAACCCCGTTCGGGTGTCTTTTGCCAGCGTGTAGGGCATAAACACGTAGGAACGGATCTGCGAGCCCCACTCGATATTGACCTTGTTGCCTTGAATTTCCTCGATGGTGTCAAGGCGCTCGCGCAGCTTGATCTCCATGAGCTTTGCCTTCAGCATCTTCATTGCGGTCTCTTTGTTCTGCAATTGGCTACGCTCGGTCTGACATCCCACCACGATGCCCGTGGGCTTGTGCAGGATGCGGATCGCGGAGTCGGTCTTGTTGATGTGCTGACCGCCCGCACCGCTGGAGCGATGCGCCGTGACCTCGATATCCTCGTCACGGATCTCGACCTTGTCAACGTCGGCAAACTCGGGCATGACCTCGATCGAAGCAAAGGAGGTCTGCCGTCTACCCGCCGCGTCAAAGGGGGAAACGCGCACCAGGCGGTGCACGCCGTTCTCACTTTTCAGATAGCCGTAGGCGTTGTTGCCCTCGACCATAATGGTGGCGCTTTTCAGACCCGCCATATCGCCGTCAAGCCAATCAATGAGCTTGTATTTGAAGTTGTGGCGCTCTGCCCAACGGGTGATCATACGGTAAAGCATCTGCGCCCAGTCCTGCGCCTCGGTGCCGCCGGCGCCGGGGTGGAAGGAAACGATGGCGTTGCTGTGGTCGTACTCGCCGCAAAGCAGGATCTCCATACGCATCGTGTCCTCTGCCATACGGATCGCCTCAAGCTCTGCTTCGACCTCCTCAATGCAGCTCTCGTCCTCTGCCTCAATGGCGATCTCGGCAAGGGCGATGGCATCCTCCAATCGCGCGCAAAGCGCCTCATATTCCTCGATGGTGTCCTTGCTTTGCTTGAGCTCCTGCAGGACCTTCGAGGAGTTTTCCTGATCGTTCCAGAACGCGGGGTCCGAGGTCTTTTGCTCCAGCTCCGCGACTCTGCCCTGCAGGGCATCGATGCGCAGCGCGCTGCCAAGATCGGTTAGCTTGTCGCGCATATCGATCAGTTCGTGTCTTGCGTTTTCCAATGCAATAATCAAAATAAGCCTCCCGCCGCATCCGCGGCATTTTATCCCATAATACTATCAGTATTATACCATATTTTTTAAAGTATGTCAATAAAAGAAAAACGACACGGCTCTTGCTTTTGAAATCGACGAATGAGCCGTAGGGACCGGCGTCCTTACGAGGACGCCGGTCCCTACGGATTAGTGTGTTATTCCACGGCTACGTGTCATCCTGAGCCTACTTCGCCTTTGGCGAAGTAGCTGAAGTTTCCGCGACCGCTAAACACCGTCGATTTGCTTTGCAAATTACCGAAAACTTCGGGTTGGGCGTCATCCTGAGCGCAGGCATGAACTCGCCTTCGGCGAGTAACGGGAGTTTTTGCGGCGGCTAAACGCCACCGATTTGCAAAGCAAATTACCAAAAACTCTTGGCGTATGCCCGCAGTCGAACTTTTGCGGGTTGAGGGCTTGCCCCGAACAAGCAAAAGCGCAAGGCGTCAGCCGTAGCGGGATCCAACTTCGCCGAGCGGCGAAGTAGATGAAGTTTTCGCGATGGCTTAACGCCATCGATTTGCTACGCAAATTTCCAAAAACTTCAGGTTGTACGTTAAGCATAGCGGGATCTACGAGGGATATCCAATAGCTTTCGTGTGCAGAGTTACATTTCAACGACGCCATAAAAAGTAACACTGAGCAGTAAAGCTATTGTATATCCTTACTAGATCCCTTCGTCACTATCGTTCCTCGGTTTTGCTTGCTCTGCTTACGCTGCGACCGCAAAACTTCGACTTCACAGCACTCGCTTTCTGCGAGCGCGTGTTTCGCTCAGGATGACACGTTGATTTGGGACGGTGCACAAGCTTGCAGGGGGTTGGCCTTGCCCCTGCGAACTTGCATCAAAAAAGCCCCCGAACGGGGGCTTTTTTAGAGCAATTTATGTGTTTTCTGTGCTTTTTTGTTCGCACCCTTTCAATTGGTCAAGATTTTCGAAAGGGGTGTGGGGAAAACCTTTGCAAAGGTTTTCCCCGCAAAACCCTCAATACGTAAACGAAAATTGAAGCTCGGCGGCGTTTCCTTGCGCCGTCTGATAGGTCAGATACAGGGTGTGCACGTGCGTTTCATCAAAGTAAAGCAGCAAATGCACGTTCGTGCATTCCTCGGGGAGCCCCAACAGCGCTTGCGCGTTCTTAACGTCTGCATCGAAGGAATTTTCGTCGATGGTCACGTTGTCAAAATGCTTTTTTTCAAAGGAAAGCGCCGAAAGCGTGATCAGCTCCAACGGGATCGGGGGCTTTTTGCCGTTCACGGTATGAATTTCCCCGTTTTTTGCAAGAATACGCCCCTCTGACTTCTCTTTTCTGCCCTTTGGCGCTTTGTATGTGCCGTTTTTCTCTTCAAATAAGGCAAACTCCTCAAGGGTGTAGATGACGGTCGTTTGTGTGCCTGAGACAGAGACGTTGTAGGTGGACTTCAGCTGCTCGTTGCCCTCGCCCACGGTGGTGGTGAGGCTCAGCTCCTTATACGGGGCCTCCAAGCGCTTTCGCGTTTGTCTGTAAAAGGAGTCGCTGATGAAGATGACACCCGCGCCGATCCCACCGAGCAGTACAAGGGCGACAATGGCAATAATGATCCATTTTTTCATACCGTTACGCCCCCTTTCTTGATTTTCGCGCAAAGGCAGTAACCGATCGCGTACAGTGTGTTGCGCGCCTTGGAGAGCACGTAGACCGAAAGATCCATCCCCTCGGCAAGCTCGTCGTTGCGAGCTTCAGCCTTTTCGTTATATTGCTTGATGATCGCAACAAGCCTTTCGTAATCGCTTTTTACAAGCAAGCGCTCTTCTTCGTCTAGCTCGTTGTAATATGTAAGGAGATCGCAAATGCCATCAAAGGTCGCACCGTTGCAAGCTCCCGTCAGCGCCGCTACGGTCTTCTCAAATTCCAACAAATGTGAGTAGGGTGCGATGTCGCGTGTTTCGAGCACCGTTTTGCAGGCAAGGCAAACACGCCTCTCCTCGCCCGCGGCGGTCTTGGTCGCGCCTTGCGCGACGGTCCAATCACCAATATCGTGCATCGGTATCGCTCGATCGCTTACGCATCCGCAGCCGTCGCACGTGACACGCACCAGACCCTCCTGCGCGCAGGGAATGTGGGGAGTCAGCACCGCGCTTTGTGTCCAGCGGATCTCGTGGTCGCTGTATTTTTGATAGGAGATCCCGTTCCATTCCACCGTGTCGGTGTGCGGATAGCGCTGTAGGATCGAGCCACCGTCAACGCGAAGCGATGCATCGGCAAGGACGGTGTCTGCGTACCGGCACAGCCCGCCCGGCGAGTCGGTTGCGTTGATACCGCGAAGCACAGCGGCGGAGTGCACGCGGACAATGTCCAGCCCTTCACATCCCAAAAAGGCATTTGTGCCTACCGTTAGCAGTGCGCTTGGCAGGGAAATATCGCGCAGCGAAGCATCTCCCGTGAAGGCAAAGGGCGCGATCTCGCACACGTATTTTCCGTCTAACGTGTCGGGAATTTGCACGACGTTATTGTTGCCGCGGTAGGCAAGAATTCTGACAGAGCCGCTTTTGTACTCATAGTAATCAAAATCGCCCGAGGTGGAGCCCAGCCAACGCGCGTAGAGCTTGGTGTCCTTTGTCAGCGTCTGCGCGTTGAATTTTTGCGTGAGACGCGCATCGGTGTACCAGCCCTCAAATTGCAGGTTGCCTTGCTTGCCGGGGGTGGGCAAGGGGCTTGTGAGTCGCCCGTCAACACTTGAAAAGTCGCAGGTTCTGTCAAACTGCTTGATCAATCGGTAATCATAGGTGACCTCCACCGCTTCAAGGAAGCGCTTGATATCCAAAGCGCCGTTGCCAAAATACGTGTCCTTTCCGCTATCTCCCAGGTCAAGGCAGGTGCCGAACAGGCGCTGCTGCACCTCGGTGTAGGGCGTTACACCGTTTTGTGAAATGTAGAGCGCCACCGCGGCGGCAACTGCCGGGCAGGAAAAGGAGGTTCCGCTGATGGTTTTATATTTGCCGCCGATGGCGGTCGTGTAGACGGTGCCCGGTGCGACCACATCGGTGTTGCCACCGTAGGAGGAATAGGATGCGAGGCTCCAGGAATTCTGTGCCAAGGCACCCACGCCGATCACGCGAGGGTCGGCGGCGGGATAGCGCAGCTCCGCGTTGCCCGCATTTCCTGCAGAGGACACCAGAATGATGTCGCGGTCCACTGCCTTTTGCCAAAGCTTTTGCCTTTGGGCAGAGTTTTCCGTCGAGGAAAAGGACATACAGATGACGTGCGCGCCCTGCTGGATGGCGTAATCGATGCCAAAGGTGATATCTGCATTTAAAAATGCCTCCTCTTCCTCGTTCCTTCCCGCCTTGATCACCAGCAGCTCGACCTCGGGGGCGATGCCGACCACGCCAACTCCGTTCATTTGCGCGGCGATCACGCCCGCGATTTGGGTGCCGTGTCCATAGGTGTCGTCAATGACGTTCCAGCCGCCGACGGCTACGGTCGTGTCCGAGATCGTATCATAGGACTGTGTGCTGATGATGCTTTGACCGTTTTTAAAGAAATCGGGATGATCGAAATCAATGCCGCTGTCGATGATCGCGACCTTGACCTTGCTGCCGTCTGCAAACGCGCCGCGCGTTTTGCTCCAGGTGTCGCCAAGGTTCAGATATTTGAGGCTCTGCTGCTCGTCATAATAGGGATCGCTGCCCGAATAGGATGGCCATTGCGGTGTTGCCGCAGGGATATCCTCTGCCGCGTCGGCGATCTCGCAAAGGGGATCGAGCGAGAGCTCGGGCAGAATATCTCTGTTTTTCCGTGCGGAAAGCACCTTCAGGGCGCTGCTGCCTTGCGGCAGAGTCAACGCCGCAAAGCTGCCGTCGCTTGTCATACGGAGCCCTGCGCCAAGGCGCGCCGCGATCTTGCTGGCGCGCTCGGGGGTGGTGTTTTCCAGCACGAGCACGTCATCGCTGTATTTCGATGCGTTCTCGTGCAGCTCCTGCAAAATGCTTGCTTGCGCCGTGCTCCCGATGCGCTCACATTCCAAAAAGCCGCCCGATACAGCGCCAAGGACCGCAAACAGCGAAAGGCACAGTGTAAAGGATGCCAAAAGCCACCGCTTTTTTCTCTTCATAATCATGGGAATCCCTCCCTTAGCTGATTGATGCTGTTATCATTATAGCATATTATCCTACATTTCGCAAGGGAAATTGCTTTATGTTTCAAGGCTGTGACAACACACAAATTATGCAACACAAAGAAAAGGCTCCCTCCGGGAGGGAGCTGGCGCGAAGCGACTGAAGGAGAGTGCGAAAGAAAGGAAATGCAAACGGATTTCGTTATAACGCAGGCTCTTTCCACCACTTCGTGGTCCCCCTCCCTCTCGGAGGGAGGCTGCCGAGCTTGTCACTTTCAAAGACAGACGGATATAATATCTTTTTCTAAAATTATTAAAAACATTCCGTCCGTTGAAGGAGAATGGACGTTGTTAGCCTTCCCCGGTGGGGGAAGGTGGCACGCGAATGCGTGACGGATGAGGTGTATCCGCGACAGACTTTGCGGGTGTGGCATAACAAAAAGCCCCCGAACGGGGGCTTTTTTAGAGCAATTTATGTGTTTTGTGCGTTTTTGTTCTCGCCCTTAAATTGGTCAAGATTTTCGAAAGGGGTGTGGGGAAAACCTTTGCAAAGGTTTTCCCCACAAAAAATCAATCCTCGGTCTTTTTATATTCGTTCTTGCGGATGCCGGGGTATTTTTCGTCCAGGTATTCCTCGCGGTAGGGGTTCACGCCGGGGGAGACGGTTTCGGGCTTGTTCGGCAGCAGCCAGCTCTTCTTGTAGTAGAAGGGGTTGTGGAACAAATTCTCGATACGTTTGGTCTTTTCCAGCGCATTCATACACGCGCGGATGCAGCCGCGCGCGCCGCAAATGGCAAAATAGCCCGTGTGTGTGAGGATGTAATCGTAATAGCCCATCACGCGATTGGATTCGGGCTTTCTGCCCCAACGGCCGTTCGCCATCGTGTAGGACATGATGTAGGCCTCTTCCTCGGTCATTTCGGAATTGCGCACGTCAAATGCCATATTCGGGAATTCCTTCTTGAGGAAGGGGGAGCATTCGTTGTTCATACCGTGGTGCGAAAGGGTGCAACGACCCATACGAACGTCGCCGTACCAGACCTTCTTTACACCGTAGTCTATGAAGAGCCGCTTTTTCTCGTCCTTCACCGAAGGCACGGCATTGCCGGGGCACTCGCGCGCGCAAGCGCCGCAATGGATGCAGATGTCGCCCGTGTCAAGAATGGGATCGGGCTCAAGCTCCGCGTCGGTGAAGATCAAGCCAAGGCGCACGCGCGGGCCGAACTTTTTGGTCAGAAACACCTTGGAAAAGCCGATCTCGCCAAGGCCGCAGCCCGCGGCGATCACGCGCACAGAGCAAATGACGTCGGGCGGAATGCCGTCGCGCACAGGCTCTTTCATGGTGCCATTGCCCTCGGGCACGGCGGGGTAGTGTGCCACCGCCTCGTAGCCGTGATCCTCGATGAAGCAGGAAAGCTCGTAGGAAAGGCGGGGGCGGAAATAGGCGTTGAGCTTGTTGTAGGAATAGAAGGTGTAGTTGTGCCAATGCGTGCCCTCCTCAATGCCGCGGTAGGTACCGCGCGGAATACGCATAGCAACGGCGATCACCGACTTTGCCCCGGGGAAATAGGTCGAGGGGGACATGAGAAAGGGGGATTCCTTGAAGCGCTCGATATTGCCGATCGCAATGCAATCAATACCAAGCTCCTTTGCCTTATCCTTGATCATTTGTGAGGTCAGCTTCATTTTCTGTTTCCTCTATTCCCGTCCTTACTGAACTGACCGCCAAGGACGTTGGCGCTTTCGGTGTCACGGGATGCGATATGTCCCTTTGCATCTACCACCCACGCGTCGCGCTGACGGAAGCCATTTTCAAACTTGTTGCCAAGCGCGTCCTTTTCCTCTAGGTGGCACAGACATGTGCGGTTGCAAAGTGCGGCGATGCGGTCGGGCTTGCCTTCGGGGGTGAAGCGGTTCGCGCAGGCACCGTTCTTGCAGGTCTTGCAGATATCGTAATTGACAGCTGCGACCTCCATCTTTTTGCCGCAAATGTCGATCACGGTGGTGTTATTTTTGTCGATCGCGCCCATGGGGCAAACGTCGGCACACTTGCCGCAACGGTCGCAAACGCTCTGCTCGAGCAGGGGAGATGCCTCGATCTCGGCATCGGTGATGATCATATGGAAGCGCTGACGCGAGCCGAATTTGGGCGTGAGCAAAACGCCGCTAAAGCCGATCTCGGCGATGCCGCAAGCGACTGCCGCATAGTCAAAATCGGGGTAGACGTTGGGCGCGGGACGACCCTCGGCGACCGAAACGCCCTGGGGGCCAAGCTCGGCAGGATTGGGGAAGAGCGGTACGGCTTCCCAGCCCTCGTCCTCAAGCACACGTACCAGATTGTAGCAAGCAAGCGAGAGGAAGTCGTCCTCCAGCCAGTTCTTGCCAAACAGCGCATAGTCACCGAAGTTGGTGCCTTCCTCAACGCCGCGCAGCGCGCCGCGGCAGATGCGCTTGCCCAGCATAATGACGGTCTTTCCCTCGGGGAAGATCGAGAAGGGGTTGTGCTGTGCGTCAACGCCTTCGAAGCGGTCCTTGCCCGCAAAGCCGATGAGGTCGATGCCCTCTTTTTTCATTGCCTGTTCGATCAAAAGCTTCAGATCCATTTTGAAAAATCTCTCCTTTCAATTCGCGGCAAGTGCGCCGCCTTTGATTTCATTATAATAAGCTGCCAAGGCCCTTGCAATAACAGAAAGCAATTCTTTTTAGGATTTCGAAACAAAAAACACTTGCATTTTGCGTGGGCAGATGCTATACTGAAATGGAAATGAGGTGATCTGATGCTACAAAAGCCCCCTATCATCACGCACGCGGAATTTTTTAAGCTCGGATATGAAAAGCGCCCGCCCGTCACGGTCAGCGCGCGCCCGTTTTGCTCGCTTTCGATTCGCAAAAGTGGGGAAACGGTGGTGGAATTTGACGGCAAACGGCTGATTTCAGCGCCCGATACGCTCACGTATATCCCTGCGGGGTGCACCTATACGACGTACATCCCGAAAGAGGGGGAAATGTACCTTTTGCATTTTTATACCGCGCCCGAGGGCGGGGAGCTTTCCCCCGTACCGCTTTGCGTACGATCCACAGTGCCGTCTTCCTTTTATCATATGTTCGAAAACGCCATCGCGCATTTTTCGGCAGAGGGCTGCGATCTGCACTGTATGTCTGCCGCCTATGAGCTGCTAAGCGAAGCAAGCGCCGCCTTTTTCCATACCCGTCCCGCGCCCCCGAAGCGCATGCTGCGCTGCAAGGCGTATCTGGATGAAAACGTTTGCGACACGGCGTTGCGCGTTGGCACGCTTGCAGAGATGTGCGGCGTGAGCGAGGTCTATTTCAGACGCGAGTTTAAAAAGTTTTACGGTGCATCGCCCTTGGAGTACATCAAAAAGCGCCGCGTTGAGATCGCCTGTCAGCTGCTTTCCACAGGGCTTTACAACGTCACGCAGGTGGCAGAGCGCGCGGGCTTTGACAGCGTGAGCTACTTTTCCGCCGAGTTTCGGCGCCTCACGGGGCAAACACCCTCGCAATATCAAAGTCGAGTGTGAATATTATCGTCTAATTACCAAAAACTCTTGGCGTACGTCCTTTGCGTCACCCTGAGCGGAGCATGAACTCGCCTTCGGCGAGTAACGGGAGTTTTTGCGGCGGCTGAACACCGCCGATTTGCAAAGCAAATTACCAAAAACTCTGTGTCCGGATCTCTGCGTCACCCTGAGCGCAGTGTGGAG